>SGZI01000009.1 GCA_004213965.1 Flavobacteriales bacterium | reverse complement strand
AAATTTCAGTCTATAGATTCTCAGCTCAATATGTTCATAATCTCCATCAAATTCGTCCATAGCTTTTTCAATATCATCACTGTCAGATTCTATAAAATAATCGTATAGTTCGCTTTGCTGATCCTCATCTAAAATTTCGTCAATACAATAAGATATATCTAGCTTAGTGCCAGAATAAACAATTGATTCCATTTCTTTAACAAAATCCTCCATTTCAATCCCTTTTGCAGAAATAATGTCATCAAAAGGCATTTTCCTGTCTACACTTTGAATTATATAAAGTTTAAGCGCTGAATTTGATCCAGAACTTTTTACAATAAAATCATCAACCCTAGTAATATTGTTTTCTTCTATATATTTTAATATTAAATCAATAAATTCCTTACCATATTTATTTGCTTTTCCTTCACCAACTCCATGGATATTAGCCATTTCGTCAATAGTTATTGGATATTTCAATGTCATATCCTCAAGGGATGGATCCTGAAATATTATATAAGGAGGAAGATTTAGTTTATTTGCAATTTGTTTTCTTAATTTTTTTAGAATTGACATTAATTCTAGATCAGCAGTAAAATCTGATTTTGGTTGACTTAAAATTTTATCATCATTTTTATATTCATGATCCTTAGAGATCATAAATTTTTCTGGATTAGATAAAAATTTATTTCCTTTATCCTTAATTAAAATAGTACCATAAGATTCTATATTTCTTTCTAATAATCCTGATACAACTAGCTGTCTTATTAATCCTGTCCAAAATGGTTTTTTAAAATCTTTACCATTACCAAAAAATTCCTTTTCATTTAACTTATGAGATTTAATTATAGCTGTTTCATTACCAATCAAAATATCTGTTAATTCCTTAGATTTATAAATCTGTTTAGTTTCACTAATAAGATTAAGCAATAAAATAATTTGATTTTTTACATCTATTTTTTTCTTAGGATTAACCATATTATCATCTAGCATCCCTCCTTCACCTTTTTCATTATCAAATTCTTCACCAAAATAATTAAGCAAATACTTTCTTCTGGAAATAGATGTTTCACAATAAGAAACCATTTCTTCAAGTAATAATGAAGACAGTTGTTGTTCAGAATTAGGTTTTGATGTGATAAATTTTTCGAGTTTTTCAATATCCTTGTAAGAGTAAAAAGCTAAGCAATGTCCCTCTCCTCCATCTCTTCCTGCTCTACCGGTTTCTTGATAATATCCTTCTAAACTTTTTGGGACATCATAATGAATCACAAATCTTATATTAGGTTTATCAATACCCATTCCAAAGGCAATTGTAGCAACAACAACATCAACATCTTCTTTTAAAAAAGAATCCTGATTGTCAGATCTTGTCTTGGAATCTAATCCTGCATGATAATGCAATGCTTTTATATCATTAAGCTGTAATAAATTAGTTATTTCTTCAACTTTTTTTCTGCTTAAACAGTATATAATTCCTGACTTATTACTGTTACTCTTAATAAATTTAATAAGATCTGAATTTACCGTATCATTCTTATAGCGTACTTCGTAAAACAAGTTTGGTCTGTTAAATGATGCTTTAAAAATCTTCGCATCAGTGATATTTAAATTTTTTAATATATCTGACTGAACCTTAGGTGTTGCTGTTGCAGTGAGAGCAATAATAGGAATATTGTTTTGAATTTTATCAGCTATTAGTCTAAGATTTCTATATTCTGGCCTAAAATCATGTCCCCATTCACTTATACAATGAGCCTCATCTACAGCTATTAGAGAAATATTAGTTGATTTAAGGAAATCTATGTTAGAATTCTTTGAAAGTGATTCTGGAGCCATGTATAAGAGCTTAGTAATTCCATTTTTTACATCAGCCTTAACATTTTCCTGCTGATCTTTTGTTAACGAAGAATTTAATACATGTGCTATTCCATCTACATTAGAGAACCCTCTAATATGATCTACTTGATTTTTCATTAGTGCAATAAGGGGTGAAACAACAATCGCAGTACCTTCTTTTATAAGAGCTGGTAATTGATAACACAAGGATTTACCACCACCCGTTGGCATGACAACAAAAGTGTCCTTATTTTCACATATACTGGCTATTACCTGCTTTTGGAGTCCTTTAAATTCATCAAAACCAAAAAATTTTTTTAATGAATCATAGATAAGGTTATCGTTGATTTTCATTTAATCACTATAGTATATCATTTTTTATACTACTATTAAGATAAGATATTATGATAATTTTAAGAAATTCTTTAGTAAAAATTTTGTTTTTTTGTATAATAAAATGCATTTGAAATTTTAACTCAATTTATTGGATGCAGAAATAATAAATTTTGAAAGAAATAAATTCTGTTCTAAGTTTTGCCAAAGAGACTATTGAACTTCAAGCAAGTAGTATTAAAAATCTATCTAAACTGCTAAATAAAGATTTTGAAAAGGCGGTAAGCCTAATTAGTAAATCAAAAGGAAGAGTAATTGTAAGTGGTATAGGTAAAAGCGCTATTATTGCTCAAAAAATTGTAGCAACATTTAATTCCACTGGAACCCCTTCAATTTTTATGCATGCTGCTGATGCAATTCATGGAGATTTAGGGCTAATTCAAGAACATGACATAATTATTTGTATTTCTAAAAGCGGGAATACTCCTGAGATAAAAGCATTGGTCCCTTATATAAAAAAAATCTCAAATAAACTTATAGCTATAACAGGTGAAACCAATAGTTATTTGTCTGAAAAATCAGACATTGTAATTAATAGCTACGTAGATACAGAAGCATGTCCTAATAATCTAGCTCCTACTACAAGTACTACTGCTCAACTTGTTATAGGTGATGCAATTGCTGTTTGTTTAGTAAAATTAAGAAGGTTTTCATCAAATGATTTTGCAAAATATCATCCTGGAGGAAGTCTAGGAAAAAAGTTATTCTTAAAAGTTGAAGATGTAATTAACTCAAAAGCTCTTCCTAATGTAGATGCTTCAGACTTAATGAAAGATGTAATTATTGAAATTTCCAATAAAATGTTAGGGGTTGCAGTTGTAATGGAGAAAAACAAAATTGTTGGTGTAATAACTGATGGTGACCTAAGACGTCAATTGCTAAAAAGCCAAGATATATCTAAAGTTAAAGCTCATGAAATAATGAGTAAAAATCCTAAAATAATAAGCAAAAATATACTTGCAACAGAAGCTTTATCTATTATGAAAGCAAACAAAATATCTCAGTTAATTGTAGCTGAAAAAAATAAGTATGTTGGGGTTTTGCATATCCAAAGTCTAATTAAAGAAGGTATAGTATAGTGAGCAACAATCAAGTTGATAACATGTCATTTTTAGAACATCTTGAAGAATTAAGATGGCATATCCTTAGATCAATGTTTGCAATTATAATAACAGGATTTGCTTGCTTTATAATGAAGGATTTTATATTTGATACCATAATATTTGGACCAAAAAACATGTCTTTCCCAACTTATAGGTTTTTGTGTGAAACAGCGACTATTATTGGTGTTGAAACTAACTTTTGTGGTACTGAATTTCCATTTGTTATTCAAAATAGAACAATGGGCGGGCAATTTTCTGCTCATATATGGACGTCTATAATTGGAGGGTTCATCTTATCTTTTCCATATGTTATTTACGAATTATGGAAGTTTATAAGTCCAGGATTATTAAAAACTGAAAAAACCAAATCTAGAGGTTTTATATTTATTTGCTCTTTTTTATTCTTTCTTGGAGTTTTGTTTGGCTATTATGTTGTAGCTCCACTTTCAATTAACTTTTTAGGAGGGTATCAAGTTTCAAATGAAGTCTTAAATGAAATTGACATTAGCTCCTACATTGCATTAGTTAGATCTTCTTGTTTGGCTTGTGGAATTATGTTTGAGTTACCTATAATAATATTTTTCTTAACTAGAATAGGAGTAGTTACACCCAAATCATTAATAAAATATAGAAAATACGCAATTTTGATTGTTTTAACTTTTGCTGCAATTATTACACCTCCTGATGTAGCTAGTCAAATTATTGTTGCGATTCCTGTAATGATTTTATATCAAATAAGTATATTTATTTCTAGGTTAGTTTTAAAAAAACAAAATAGATGATTTTAAAGGCTGATAATTTAATGAAATCTTATTCTGGGAAGAAAGTTGTTAAAGATATTTCTCTGCAGTTAAAGCAAGGTGAGATAGTTGGCTTACTCGGTCCAAATGGTGCTGGCAAAACAACTTCATTTTATATGATTGTAGGATTAATAAAACCCAACTCAGGAAAAATTTATCTAGATCAAGAAGAAATTACTAAATTTCCGATGTATAAGAGAGCTCAGTATGGAATTGGGTATTTAGCTCAAGAAGCTTCTGTCTTTAGAAAAATGAGCGTTGAAAATAATATTTTAAGTGTTCTACAATTAACCAAATTATCTAAAAAGGATCAAAATAAAAAAATGGAGTCTTTATTGGATGAGTTTGGCTTAACTCACATAAGAAAAAATAGGGGAGATTTACTTTCAGGTGGCGAAAGAAGAAGGACAGAAATAGCAAGAGCTCTTGCTACTGATCCAAACTTCATACTTCTAGACGAACCATTTGCAGGGGTTGATCCTCTAGCTGTTGAAGATATTCAGAAGATAATTACTAAGCTTACTGAAAAAAATATTGGTATACTTATTACAGATCATAATGTTCGTGAAACCCTAGCAATAACTGACAGGACATACCTTATGTTCGAAGGGAGTATTCTTAAAGATGGCAAACCTGAGGAACTAGCTGATGATGAAACTGTTAGAAAAGTCTATTTAGGCCAAAACTTTGAACTAAGGAAAAAATCTTAATTAGATCTATATTCTACTCTTCTTAAGGTAAAATAAGATACTATATAATAAATTACTAAAATAATTGGGATAGAAGCTTCCTTGACAACAACAAGTAGTGTTAGGGAAACTAAAACAAGTAAAATTCTATATTTATTAAGACCTTTAAAATTAAAATCTTTAAACTTTAGATTAATTAATTTAAATCTTGAGTTTAGTAAATAACAGCTTAAAATAGTAATAAAAATCAAAAAATTATTACTTACAATTACCTCACTTATAAATAAGTTGTTGGATGATTCTACAATTAACATTAGAGATAAAATAAATATAGTATTTGCCGGAGTTGGCAAGCCTTTAAAATATTTTAATTGATTATTAGATAAATTAAAGTTAGCTAGTCTATATGCCGAAGCTAATGTTATTAAAAAGCCTAATAAAGGTAAAAACGGGTCAAGAGAGACTTCCATAAACAATTTATACATTATAATCCCTGGAACCAATCCAAAAGAAATTAGATCCGCTAATGAATCTAGCTGAGCACCTAATTTACTTTCCATATTAAATTTTCTAGCTATTAATCCATCCATAAAATCAAAAAATAATGCAATCAAAATAAGGTAAGAAATAGATTGCATTGATAAATTGTCTTCTATCAAAAGCAATGTAATAATACATCCTAAAAAAAGATTCAACAGAGTTAATATGTTAGGAATGATTCTAATAATTAAAAATTCAGATTTGAATACTAATATAGTAACTTATTAAATAATATCTTTATATACCTTATTGATTTTGGATTGTTTATAGAATATAACACAATAACAAAGTCAATTAGAAGTTTTTATTGATATTATCAATAATGAAGAGGTTAGTTTTCTTATTATTATTTTCCATTGTAGGAATAAATGCACAGGATAATTCAAAATATTCTAATGAGTTCCTAAATATTGGTGTAGATGCTCAATCAATAGGAATGAGCAATGCTGTAGTTTCTAACATATCAGATGTTAACTCAACTTATTGGAATCCAGCTGGCCTATTACAACTAGAAGACAAACAAATTTCACTAATGCATTCAAACTATTTTGCCAATATAGCAACATATAATTTTATTGCTTATGCAACACCAATTGATGATGATTCAGCATTAGGATTCTCTATGGTAAGGTTTGGTGTTGATGATATTCTAGATACAACACAGTTAATTGATGATCAAGGGAATATAAATTTTGATAGAATAAACTTATTCTCAACTGCTGATTATGCATTTCTATTCTCTTATGCGAGAAGATTAAAGTTTAAAAATTTAAACTATGGGGTTAATTTAAAAATTATCAGAAGAATTATAGGAGATTTTTCTAGTTCTTGGGGTTTTGGATTTGATTTTGGCATACAGTTTAAAACTGATAATGATTGGAATTTTGGCTTAATGGCAAGAGACATTACAACAACCTATAATTCTTGGAGTATAAATGAAGATAAATTAGATGATATTCAAAATGCAATCGAAGGTCAAAATCAAGAAATACCTACTGGTACAGAAATAACCATTCCAAAATTACAGTTAGGTGTTTCAAAAGAAATAGATATAAAAAATGATTATACTTTATTAGCAGCATTAGACCTAATAGTAAAGTTTGAAGAAAATAATGATATAATTTCCACTAATTTTGCTAGTATAAATCCTGCAATAGGATTAGAGCTTGGCTATATTGACCTAGTTTTTCTAAGACTTGGTATGGGTAACTTTCAAAATGAGTTGCAGTTTGATAATTCTAGTGAAGTTAGCTTTCAGCCAAATTTTGGAATTGGATTCAAATATAAAAGTATTGAAATGGATTATGCATTTACAGACATTGGAAATCAAAGTATTGCTTTATATTCTAATATATTTTCATTAAAATTTGATTTTAATTTATTTAGATAAACTTATGGTTAGAAAAATTTTACTTATCCTTTTATCTTTATTTATTCTTCAAGTTTATGCACAGGAAAATAAAGAAGAATCTGCTCAATACCATATCAGCATTCTGACTATTGGACCTGGAAATTCTTTAAGTGATGCATTTGGTCATTCAGGCATTAGAGTAATCGATGAAATTAATAATTATGATATAGTATTTAATTATGGCGTCTATGATTATAATGCGCCTAATTTTTATGGAAATTTTGTAAAAGGAAGACCTATATATAGTCTTGGTTTAAATAATTATGAAAATTTTTACAACAACTATGTAAATCAATCCAGACAAATTATCGAACAAAAATTAGATTTATCTGAGTACCAAAAAAGAATATTTGTAAACAAGCTAATTACAAATTCTAAAGAAGCGAATAAATTTTATGAGTACAATTATTTTGAGAATAATTGTTCTACAAAAATAGCTGATCTATTTAATGAAATTCTTGAAGAAGATATTAAAAATGAAGATTTACATAAAATCAATGTAAGCACAAATTCATATAGAAAATTAGTTTATGAAAATATTAACCCAAATTCCTGGGGAGCATTAGGGATTGACATATGTCTTGGAGCTGTAATTGATAAAAATATCAACTCTCAAGACGAATTATTTCTTCCATATAATTTAAAATCATATTTTGACCAGCTAGGTAATTCAAACATTAGAAATGGAAGTTTAGTAACAACCTCAATATTATTTGGCGAATACTCAAAATATACTGAAACATTAATTTCACCTTTATATTTCTTACTAATTTTATCATTAATTATTATTTCAATCACCTATATAGATTACTTAAGAAGAACAAGAAGTGTACTATTAGACTCCATTATTTTAATAATTACAGGGATAATTGGATTATTATTAATCTACTTATGGTTTTTTAGTAATCACACAGCATCTGCATGGAATTACAATCTATTATGGGCAATTCCTTTTAATTTAATTCTATTTATTGAATTACTTAAGAGTAAACAAAAAAAATGGGTTATATCATACCTAAAATTAATTGTTATTATGCTATTGCTTATGTGCCTTCATTGGATTGTTGGAGTTCAAGTCTTTAACATTAGTTTAATTTCATTAATTTTAGCATTAATAATTAGGTATTTTTATCTAATTAAATACTTCACAAATTCAATCAGACAATAGTTTAATGAAAATTTATACAAAATCAGGAGATAAAGGATCTACAAAATTAATTGGCGGTAAAGATGTCAAAAAACATAATATTCAGGTTGATGCTTATGGATCCATTGACGAACTAAATTCGTATATAGGCTTAATAAGAGATTTTACAAATGATCCTAAAACAAAAAATTCATTGATAGAAATACAAAGAAATTTATTTAATATAGGTGCAATACTTGCATTTCAAGATAAAGAAACAGCAGATAAAATTTTAAAAACTAAAAAACTAAAAATCTTAAATAAAGATATCACTACAATAGAAAACGATATTGATTTCATTTCAAATAAATTACCAAAAATTGACAAATTTATTATCCCAGGTGGTCATGAAAATGTTTCATATTGTCATATAGCTAGATCCGTTTGCAGAAGAGCTGAGAGAAATGCATCAAAATTAAAATCTATTTATAATTTTCAAGATGAAATTTTAGTATACTTAAATAGACTGTCTGATTATATGTTCGTGCTAGCAAGAAAATTTTCAAATGATCTAGAGATTAATGAAATCCCTTGGGAATCATAGTTATTAAAAAAAACATCCTTAATTACTTGCTTTTTTCATCTAAAAATATATTTTTGCAAAAAATAGTTTATCATGTATTGGACTTTAGAATTAGCCTCTTACTTAAGCGATGCTCCATGGCCAGCTACAAAAGATGAATTGATAGATTATTCTATTAGAACTGGAGCACCATTAGAAGTTGTAGAAAACTTGCAGGCAATTGAAGATGAGGGGGACCTTTACGAATCTATTCAAGAAATATGGACAGATTATCCAACTGATGAGGATTATCTTTGGAATGAAGATGAATATTAAACTTCAAAAAGTCTCTTAACTGAGGCTTTTTTTAATATTTTCATTAAACAAATTGTATCTTTGAAAATTAAAATCACTATCTGATAAAACTTATGAGTTTTTTTAATTCAATTCTTAAATTATTTGTAGGAGACAAAGCCAAAAAGGATGTAAAATTAATACTACCTATAGTTGAAGAAATTAAATCATTTGAAGATGAGATTTCTAAACTAAATGACAATGAATTAAGAGAGCAGACTCAAAATTTTAAATCTGAAATAAATTCATCTATTAATGAAATTAAAGAACAGATAAAACAACTCAAAGATAATGTAGATGAGACTAAAGACTTTGATAAAAAAGAAGAGCTATACAACCAAATAGATAATCTTGAAGAAGAATGCTACAAAACCACTGAAGATACTCTAAATAAAATCTTACCTAAAGCATTTGCAGTTATTAAAGAGACCGCTAAACGCTTCTTTAATAACAAAGAAATTATCGTTAAAGCAACAGCTTTTGATAGAGAAATTTCTTCGAATAAAGATTATGTGCAGTTAAATCAAGACAATGCTGTCTGGAAAAACTCATGGGATGCAGCTGGTAAACCAATAACCTGGGATATGATTCACTATGATGTTCAGTTGATTGGCGGTATTGCTATGCACCAAGGAAAAATTGCTGAAATGCAAACTGGAGAAGGTAAAACTCTAGTAGCAACCTTGCCGGTATATTTAAATGCTTTGTCTGGAAGAGGAGTTCATATTGTAACAGTAAATGATTATTTAGCAAAAAGAGATAGTGCTTGGATGGCTCCAATCTTCGAATTTCATGGATTGAAAGTAGATTGTATTAATTATTACAAGCCTAATTCAACAGAAAGAAAAAATGCATATAATGCTGATATTACATATGGAACAAATAATGAATTTGGGTTTGACTATCTAAGAGATAATATGGCTAACTCACCTGATGATCTTGTTCAAAGGAAACATAATTATGCTATTGTTGATGAGGTTGATTCTGTTTTGGTAGATGATGCAAGAACTCCTTTAATAATATCTGGCGCAGTTCCACAAGGAGACAAACATGAATTTAATGAGCTTAAGCCTAAAATTGAAAAGATAGTGTCTGTCCAAAGACAACTGTTAACTGCTACATTGGCTGAAGCAAAAAACAACATCTCTAATAATAACAAAGATGAAGGTGCCTTCAATTTACTTAGAGTATATCGAGGAATTCCAAAAAATAAAGCATTAATTAAATACTTGAGTGAGGAAGGTATAAAGCAGTTATTACAAAAAACTGAAAATTTTTACATGCAAGATAATAACAGGGAAATGCCAAAGATTGATGAGGCACTTTATTATGTTATTGATGAAAAAAACAATCAGATAGAACTTACTGACAAAGGAATTGAATTCCTTTCAGGAAAAGATGATCCAAACTTTTTTATTATGCCAGAAATAGGAATGGAAATATCTAAAATAGAATCTAAAGAATATAAACCTGAAAAAGAAGCAGCTTTAAAAGAAGAGCTTTATAGAGATTTTAATATTAAATCTGAAAGAATCCATTCAATAAACCAGCTGCTTAAAGCTTATGCATTATTTGAAAAAGATATTCAGTATGTAGTAATGGACAATAAAGTACTGATCGTTGATGAACAAACTGGAAGGATAATGGATGGCAGAAGATATAGTGATGGTCTTCATCAAGCAATAGAAGCTAAAGAAAATGTTAAAATTGAATCTGCCACACAAACATTTGCCACTATAACGCTACAAAATTATTTTAGGATGTATGGCAAACTTTCAGGAATGACAGGTACCGCAGTAACTGAAGCTGGAGAATTTTGGGATATCTACAAGCTAGATGTAGTTGAAATTCCAACAAATAAGCCTGTGATTAGAGATGATAAAGAAGATTTGGTATATAAAACTAAAAGAGAAAAATATAATGCAGTTATTGAACAAGTTACCAATTTATCTCAGTTAGGTCGACCAGTATTAATCGGTACTACTTCTGTTGAAATTAGTGAATTACTTGGAAAAATGCTTAGTATAAGGAAAGTACCTCACAATATCTTGAATGCAAAGCTTCACAAGAAAGAATCTGACATTGTTGCTGAAGCTGGTAAATCAGGCCAAGTCACTATCGCAACTAATATGGCAGGAAGGGGAACCGATATTAAACTAAGCAAAGAAGTTCTTGATCTAGGAGGATTGTCTATTGTTGGTACAGAAAGACATGATTCAAGAAGAGTTGATAGACAATTAAGAGGTAGATCTGGAAGACAAGGAGACCCTGGCAGTTCACAATTTTATGTTTCTCTAGAAGATAATTTAATGAGATTATTTGGTAGTGAAAAGATTGCAAAAATGATGGATAGAATGGGATTAGAAGAAGGAGAGGTAATTCAACACTCTATGATAACCAAATCAATTGAAAGAGCACAAAAAAAAGTAGAAGAAAATAATTTTGGGATAAGAAAAAGATTGTTAGAATATGATGATGTAATGAATGCTCAAAGGGAAGTTATTTACAAAAGAAGATATAACTCATTGTTTGGTGACAGGTTAAGAATAGATATTGCAAATATGATATATGACACATGTGAAAGTATTGTATTAAACAATAAAGAAACTAATGATTACAAAAATTTTGAATTTGAGTTAATAAAATTCTTTTCTATAAGTACAGATTTATCATCCGAAGAATTTGAATCAATGAATGATAATGAAATTATAAATAAAATTTATAAGCTAGCACTTGCTCACTACTTAAATAAAATTGAAGCAAATGCTAAATTAGCATTCCCAGTAATAAAACATGTATATGAAAATCAAAAGGATAGATTTAAACGAATTGTTGTTCCATTTACTGATGGAATTAAAACTCTACAAGTAGTTACAGATTTAGAAAAAGCTTATTCATCTGATGGGCAGCAGCTTGTAACAGATTTTGAAAAAAACATATCATTAGCAATTTTAGATAATTCATGGAAAAATCATTTAAGAAAAATGGATGAACTAAAACAGTCTGTTCAACTAGCAGTTCATGAGCAAAAGGATCCCCTTTTAATATATAAATTTGAATCTTTTGAATTATTTAAAAACTTGATCGATGGAGTAAATAAAGATATTTTATCATTTTTATTTAAAGCTGAGATTTCAAATGAAAGTGCAAAAAATATTCAAGAAGCTAGGCCAAGGAAAGTTACTAAAATCAATACATCTAAGGAAGAGATTCCAAACATTGATGAGTTAAGCTCAAGAAACAAGGCGGCTGGAAATAATCAAACACAACAAATAGAGACAATTGTTAGAGATAAACCAAAGATTGGAAGAAATGATAGAATAACTATAAAGAATGTTTCCACTGGTGAGAATAAAGAAATGAAATTTAAGCATGCTGAACCATTAATTGATAAAGGAGAATGGGTGATTTCAGAAAAAACTACTACTACATAAAAAAATAATTTATTTTATCATGAAACAAATACCTAAAAAACAAATAGATGTTAAAAAGGTTATTAGCGGATTGTTAAATGGTGATATTGTTTCTTTAAGTAAAGCTATTACAATAGTTGAAAGTGATAATGTAAAAGACATATCTAATTCTAATAAAATAATTTCTTCATGTCTTAAAAATAGAACTAATTCAATAAGAATTGGCATAACAGGTGTCCCAGGAGTGGGGAAAAGTACTTTTATTGAGGCTTTTGGAAATCAACTTACAGAGCAAGGATATAAAGTTGCTATTTTAGCTATTGACCCAACCAGCACAGTCAGTCGCGGCAGTATTATGGGCGATAAAACTAGAATGAATACTCTAGTTAATAATAAAAATGCTTTCATAAGACCTAGCCCTGCATCAAGCCATTATGGAGGTGTAGCAAAAAAAACTAGAGAATCAATTATTCTATGTGAAGCTGCAGGATATAATATAATTATAGTTGAAACTGTTGGTGTTGGTCAAAATGAAATTAGTGTCTCTGAAATGGTAGACATCTTTCTACTATTAAAACTCTCTGGTGCTGGAGATGAATTACAAGGTATAAAAAGAGGTATAATTGAAATGGCAGATGCAATAATAATAAATAAAGCAGATGGAGACAATATTGATGAATCTAATAAGGCCATGGCAGAATTTTCAATGGCATTAAAATTATACCCGACAAAAAAATCTAATTGGGTTCCAAAAGTGCTGACATGCAGCTCAATTAATAATTCAGGTATTGAACCTATTTGGAAATTGGTATTAAAATACATCTCTGATACAAAAGAGAATAAATTTTTTGCTGAGAACAGAAAACGTCAAAATAAATATTGGTTATTACAGACTATAAATGATAAATTACAATCTGATTTTTTCAGTAATGATGAAATTAAAAAAGAGCTGGAAAATCAATATAATTTATTAGATAAAAATAAAACAACTCCATTTGCTGCTGCTGCTGTTTTATTAAAAATATAATATGGTAAAATTCACAATAGTAGTACCTGTTTTTAATGAGAAGGATAATCTATCTAGATTAGAAGTTGAATTAATGAAATTTATTAATTCAACTAAATACAAAACAAAAATTCTTATAATAGATGATGGATCTACTGACGGAAGTAAAGAGATAATCAAAAGACTATGTGAAAAAAATAGTTTCTTTGAATATGTATCTTTTAAAACTAATCATGGTCTTAGCAGTGCTTTAAAGGCAGGATTTGATTTATGTGATTCAGAATATCTAGGCTATATTGATGCCGATTTACAAACATCGCCAAATGATTTTCATAATTTATTAAAATATATTGGAAAGTATGATCTTGTTACGGGGTATAGAGCTAAAAGAAAGGATTCATTAATTAAAAAATTAACTTCATTAGCGGCTAATAACATTAGAAATTTATTTACTAATGATGGAGTAAATGATACAGGATGTCCATTAAAAGTTATAAAAACTGATTACGCCAAGAGAATTCCAATGTTTAAAGGATTACATAGATTTTTACCAGCCATGATACTTCTTCAAAAAGGTAAAATTATTGAAATTCCTGTTCAGCATTTTCCAAGAATAGCCGGAAAAGCAAAATTTGGGTTATTTAATAGAATATTGGGCCCATTATCTGATTGTTTCGCATTTATTTGGATGAGAAGAAAATATATTAATTACCAAATAGATAATAATGATTGATATTCCAATTGAGATTATTATATTAGGATTTATAGCACAATTCTTTTTTAGTGCAAGAGTAATTATCCAATGGTTTTACACGGAACGTGAGGCAAAAGTAATTACACCAACAATTTATTGGATATTAAGCCTAAGTGCTTCACTCCTATTCTTTATGTATGGATATTTTAGAGATGATTTCGCTATTATGTTTGGACAATTTATTGGATATTATATCTACATAAGAAATTTACAAATACAAAAAAAATGGATAAATTTTAATTTAATTATTAGACAAATCCTATTATTATTACCAATTATAATTTGTATTGAAAGGGCGTGGAATTCTAATTTCTTTAACCTTGAATTTCTTTTTTATAATCCAGATATACCTCAGTGGCTATTATATCTCGGAATAATTTCACAAATTACATTTACTTTTAGATACGTGTATCAGTGGATGTCTTCTGAAATTTTAAAAAAATCTCATCTACCATTAGGATTTTGGATCATCAGTATACTAGGAGCTGTTTTAATAATTACATATTCTATTTTTAGACTAGATCCTGTTTTATTTATTAGTCATGTTGCAGGAATTTTTATGTATTCTAGAAATATTTATTTCATATATATTAATAGAAATACAAAGACGTCAGATTAATAATTATCTACGTTAATTATTACACTAACAGAAGAATAAGATGAAATCGAATGTAATTTATCTTTAGATTTATTAATAAAACTCTTTGTTGCAATTAAAGATTGATCTAAGGGAATTTTTATAAGAATATTTTTTTGATATTTATTTCTAACTCTATTAATATGAGGGAATTCTGGCCCTAACACATTACCTTTAAGAACATGAGTTAAGTTCTTAGCTAACCAAGCTGCGGATTCATTAACAAGAGTGAAATTCCTGTGTTTTAAAGTTATTTTAATCAATTTATAAAATGGAGGGTACTTAAATTCTTTTCTTTCTTTAATCTGATTATTAAACATCGATTCATAATCATTTGAAATAATCTGATTAAAGATATCATTCGAAGAATTAAATGTTTGAATTAATACTTTACCCCTTTCTTTTGACCTACCTGATCTGCCTGCAACTTGCTGAATTAATTGGTAACATCTCTCATATGCTCTAAAATCAGGAAAATTCAGTGCATTATCTACATTTAATACTCCTACTAACTTTACATTTTTAAAATCTAAACCTTTAGTGACCATTTGTGTTCCAATTAAAATATCAAATTCATTTTTCTCAAAAGATGATATAATGTTATTAAAACTATTTTTCCCTCTTGTTGTATCATAATCTAATCTTTTAACTCTATAGTTTGGAAACAGCTCACTTATCTCTAGTTCCACCTGTTGAGTTCCAAATCCCTTGGAAACTATATTCTTATTTAAACATGAAGGACATGCGTGAATTAAATCAGTATTATAACCGCAATAATGACAACGCAATGATTTATTGTTATAATGATAGGTTAAGCTAACATCGCAGTTCACACATCTAGGAGAATAACCGCACTTATTACACTCAATAATTGGAGAGAAACCCCTTCTATTTTGAAACAGTATAACTTGTTTTTTTTCATTAACAGTTTTGCTGATTTGTTCAAGAAGGTCATCACTAAAAATACCAACCATTTTTCCTTCTTTATATTTTTCTCTAATATTAACTAGTTCTATAAATGGTAATTGTAAATTATTATATCTTTCATCTAAACTCACCAAATCGTATTTGTTTAATACAGCTGCGTTGTAATAACTTTCTATACTTGGTGTAGCAGATCCAAGCAAAACATTAGACTTAAACTGTTTTGACAACACAATTGACGAATCTCTTGCATGGTATCTAGGTGAAGGCTCATGTTGCTTATAGGACTGCTCATGTTCTTCATCAATAATTATTAATTTTAAATTACTAAATGGCAAAAGCAAAGATGACCTTGCTCCTATTATTAGTTGTGGTTTTTTTGAGTCTAGAACTTTATTCCATATCTCTACCCTTTGATTAATTGAAAATCTAGAGTGATAAACTATTAATTCTTCAGAAAAAACCTGGGATAACCTACTAACTAATTGAGTAGTTAATGCAATTTCTGGAACTAAGTATAAAACCTTTACTCCTTTTTTTAAGATAGATTGGATTATTTTGATATATATTTCTGTTTTTCCAGATGATGTTACTCCATTGAACAATACAGTTTTATTTCTATTAAATGAATCTAAAATTTTATTATATGCAGTATTCTGGCCTTTACTTAATTTAATTTCTTTACTAACATTAATCTTAGAATTTTGAATTCTATCTATCTGAATATAAGACTCTTTAAATACACCTCTATCAATCATTTTTTTAATAATAGCTGTTGAAGCTTTAGCAATATTTTTTAAATCTGAAATCTCTATTAAATCATTTTTATTATTATGATCTAAAAAATAGTTCAATACTTCTAGCTGTTTTGGTGAGCGTTTTAAACTTATTTTTAAATCATCAACAGCATCTTTAGTAATAAATGATTCTGAAAGATTTAAACACCTTGAAAATTTTGGTTTGTATTTAGAATATAGACTCTCATTTATAGCTATCAGGTTTTTCTCACTTAGTGAATCTAAATGATTAAAAATATTTTTCTTGTTTAAAATGTTTGTAATCTCATTTATTTTTAATGGAGATTGAGTTTCTAAAGCTTGCATAATTAGAAACTCTTGATCATCCAAATCATCTTGATTTATGTTTGATGTATCCAGCTTAGAAATTGATGTTTCACTTTCTAATAGCAAAATACTAGGAATAGCTGCTCTTAGGACCTCACCTATTGAACACATATAGTATTTTGAAATCCATTCCCAAAATTTTAATTGATCTTCATTTACTAATGGTTTGTTGTCAATGATTTGAAAAATAGATTTAACCTCATAACTAGTAGGCAAATTGTTATGTATTGAAAACACTATAGAAGTATATATCTTTTTTCTTCCAAAAGGAACTGCGACTCTCATACCTTTTTTTAAAAAAGAAAATTCATCCTCATTAATCTCATAAGTAAATAATTGATTGACAGGAATAGGAAGAATAACGTCTATAAAATAATTCATTTTAACACTTTAAAAAAATATCATTTTTCAAATAAAAAATACTAATTTACTTATACATAAAATATAGTACTTTTATAAATATTTTACAATATAAGTTTATATAATGAAGATCAAATGTATAGCTATAGGAAAAACTAAGAGTCAAGATTTTTTAAGTCTAATTAAATCTTATATAAGTAAAATAAAACATTATATAAGTTTTGAATTTATAATCATAAATGAAATAAAATCAATTAAAAATAAAAGCATTCAAAAAAAACAAGAAGCTGAAGCAATATTAAAAAATATTAAGGTTGATAGTCATATAATCCTTCTTGATGAAAATGGGAAAGAACTAAGCTCTATTTCTTTTTCGAAGTTCATACAACATCACCTTAATTCTAGTAAAAAAGAAATTATTTTTATAATAGGAGGAGCGTATGGTTTCTCAGATAAATTATTAGAAAGAGCTAATGAAAAAATTTCATTATCAAAAATGACTTTTTCCCACCAAATGGTAAGAATTATATTTTTAGAACAGCTCTATAGAAGTTTTACTATCTTAAAAAATGAACCTTATCACAATAATTAAATGAAATTAGTATTCGCTACAAATAACCTAAATAAACTACAAGAAGTAAGCAGCATGATTAGTAATCAAATAAAAATTATTAGTCTAAAAGATATTTCATGCAATGAAGATATAATTGAAAGTGAAAATACAATTAAAGGCAATGCTATTTTAAAAGCCAATTTTATTAAAAATAATTATGGATATGACTGTTTTGCTGATGACACTGGTCTTGAAGTTGATTTTTTAGATGGGAAGCCTGGAGTATATTCTAAAAGGTTTGCTGGTAAAAATTCAACTGACGAATTAAACATGCAAAAGCTAATTATGTGCATGGAGGAAAGTAATAATAGAAGTGCTAGATTTAAAACAGTAATTGCTTTAAATATCAACAATGAATTAACCACTTTCACTGGAATATGTGAGGGGGAAATACTTACAAAAAAAAGAGGCTCTAATGGGTTTGGGTATGACCCAATTTTTTTACCAAAAGGCTATACTAAAACATTTGGAGAAATGGATATGACTGATAAAAATAAAATTGGACATAGATCTAAAGCAGTTAAAAAACTAATTGATTACTTAAACAATTATTGTTAAATAACAGTTAAGCTAGATATTTTATATTCTTTAAATATCAAAGTTTACTATATTTAGCAATATTTTTATTGATGAAAAAAATACTACTATTTATTTTTCTTCTTTTTTACACCATTTCTTTTTCACAAGAAATAACTACCGTTAAGGGTACAATTCTAAATGCAAACAACAATATGCCTTTAGAGAATGTCAATATTGTTAACCTAAATAAGGTTATTGGTACTGCCACAAATAAAAAGGGTGAATTTGAAATAAGAGTACAAGTAGATGATACACTTCATTTTTCATACCTGGGATTTAAATCAATTAAGGTTAGGGTTACTAATGATTGGGTTAAATATGGAATTAATACTAGTATTGAATTAACTGAGCTTGCTTTAGCACTTGAAGAAGTGGTAGTAAATCAATTAAAACTTACAGGATATCTTGAAATAGACATAAAACAGGTGCCTATCAATAGAAATTTTAGGTACAGTATTTCTGGACTTACAAATGTAGGCTATGAATCTAGTGCAAGACCTACAAGCGCAGCTACAAAGGCATTAAATGCTATTTTTAATCCATTTGATTTCTTACATAAAATATTTGGCAAACAACCAAATGAATTAAGAAAGCTTAGAAAAATGAAAGCTGATAACAAAATAAGAGATCTATTATCCAATAGATTTGATAGAGAAATGCTCCTTGTATTACTTCAGCTTGACAAAGTAGATTTAGACTTATTAATTAGTGAATGTAATTATTCTGATGATTTTATTTCTAAAGCTAATGATCTTCAAATCCTAGACGCTATAAGCGAATGTTATGAAGAATATAAAGTTCTAAATAGAAGCCTTAATAATTAGTTTATATACTCCTGATTTTTAAAACTAGGATTATCCTTAACATCATCATAGAATACAGAAAAAACAACATTTTGATATGGCAATAGCCAAATAAAACCAATACCTAAAGTGAAAATACATAAGATAGATAGTCCAAAAAGTCTTAAGTATATTTTAAAAAGCTTCCATTTATAACCCTTCATCATATTCATACTTTTAACAAGAGCATCATAAGCCCCAATTTCTTTTTCTTCTCCCATAATAAAAAATATCTGTGAGAACATTAATGCGGCAATTACTCCAGGAATTATTAATAAAATAAAACCTACAGCAACAAGAACACCCATCATAAAATAGGCTAGTATCGAATTTGCCCAATTAGTTTTAAAAGGAATAAATAAATTCTCTACTTCAGGGTTATTATCTCTGTAGATTTTTAAAGAAAATATAGTCATTCCAATAGCTAATGGAGGTGAAAAAATAAGAGAAGTAAGATTAGCTCCCCAATCCTGTCCTGCTATTCTCCATCCTACAAGTGCTACAGCTATAGAAATAACCGCAAGAAGTAAGTTTCCAACTACAGCTAAACCCCATTTACCTTTTAATGCAGCAGCTGCTTCTTTCATTATTTTTGAATTCTCCATAAATATTTTGGTTTTTGAAAAGCAAAAGTAATTATTAAATTATAAATAATAACTACCTTTGCCAATTACTTTTATACATAGCTATGTTACCTAATGCACTAAATGCTATTTCCCCAATTGATGGAAGATATTCCGATAAAACAGCTGTGCTCTCAAATTATTTCTCTGAAAAATCACTTATTAAAAACAGAGTATTAGTTGAAATTGAGTATTTCATTTCTCTTTGTGAAATACCACTACCCCAATTAAAATCAATTAAAAAATCTGATTTTAAACAACTAAGAAAAATTTACACAGATTTTTCTGAGAAAGACGCAAAAAAAATAAAAAAAATTGAAAAGAGAACAAATCATGATGTAAAAGCTGTTGAGTATTTTATTAAAAATAAATTTGACAAGCTTAATCTAGGAAAATATAAAGAATTTATTCACTTTGGATTAACTTCTCAAGATATAAATAACACTGCCATTCCTATTAGTCTAAAAGATGCTTTAAATGACGTATACTACCCAGAACTAGAGAAAATTATCTCGTATCTAAATGATTCATCTAAAAAATGGTCAAAAATACCTATGTTAGCAAGAACACATGGCCAGCCAGCTTCTCCAACTAGACTTGGAAAAGAAATTGACGTTTTTACAGTTAGAATTAAAGAACAATTAAAACTATTAAAAGCAATTCCTATTGCAGCAAAATTTGGTGGTGCAACAGGAAATTTTAATGCCCACAACCTAGCATATCCTAAAATTAATTGGAAAACATTTTCTAAAAAATTAATTAATAATAAACTAGGGCTTAAGCACTCTTTTCCAACTACACAAATAGAACACTATGATCATCTAGCAGCTATATTTGATAATGTTAAAAGAATAAATAATATATTAATTGATCTTAACAGAGATTTATGGATATACATCTCTATGGATTATTTTAAACAAAAAATAAAACAGGGTGAAATAGGAAGCTCTGCAATGCCACATAAGGTAAATCCAATTGATTTCGAGAACAGTGAAGGAAATCTAGGAATAGCTAATGCAAATTTTGAACACTTATCATCAAAACTTCCTATATCAAGACTTCAGAGAGATCTTACTGATAGTACAGTCTTAAGAAACATAGGTGTCCCTTTTGCACATACCTTAATTGCTTTTAAATCTACAATTAAAGGACTTAATAAACTGATAGTAAATAAGAATAAAATTTCAAATGATTTAAATACTAACTGGGCAGTGGTTGCAGAAGCTATTCAAACTATTCTAAGAAGAGAGAATTACCCAAATCCATATGAAGCCTTAAAATCTTTAACTAGAGTTAATTCTGATATAACAAAAGAAGTAATTCATGATTTTATAGATAAATTAGATGTTAAAGCAAATATTAAAATAGAATTAAGAAAGATAACTCCAGAAAATTACACTGGAATATAAATTATTGTTGACATGAAACTATTTAATCAGAATAAATCAACATTATATTTAATTATGCTATTTTTTATCTCTACTATTTTATTTGGTTGTTTTGAAGATAGTGATGACAATATAGTATTTGCAAGTGACATAAATGATTTTGTTTG
Organism: Flavobacteriales bacterium; assembly: GCA_004213965.1. Taxonomy (GTDB): domain Bacteria; phylum Bacteroidota; class Bacteroidia; order Flavobacteriales; family Flavobacteriaceae. The sequence continues at coordinate 11,361 of SGZI01000009.1, read as the reverse complement.
GAAAGGCATGAACGCTACTTATCTCTACAAGCAAAATATAGATGATCTGGCTAATAACAGATTTTCGTCATCAGAAGAATATGCTGATTTTTTAAATCTATTTGAAACTCCAGAGGATCTATTTGAAAGCCTAATTTATCAAAGAGAAACAATAGATAAATTTAGCTTTATAGTAGATGACTATATCGCCCTTCAACAATATTTAAGTGGAATTTCAAATAGTAATGGCATGGAATATGGGTTAAGATACGCCCCTGGTAGTAGCTATGATATTTATGGATATGTCAGATATATTCATCCAAATACTGAGGCAGAAGATAATAATATTCAAAGAGGTCATGTGTTTAATAAAATTAATAATACACCTTTAACAATTGACAATTACTCTGATCTTTTATCTTCTGAAAACTATACAGTTAATTTTGCTAACTACTTAGATCAAAATACTTCGGAAACATCTGATGATCAAATAATATCTAATGACATAAATATTGAACTAAACAAAGTCTCGTATGAAAAAAATCCTATTCATATTTCATCGATAATTGAAGCTCAAAATCAAACTATAGGGTATCTAATGCTTAATAGATTTATTGGAGATTATAATGATGAGCTAATTAGTGTTTTTTCAAATTTTAAAACTAATAATATTAGTGACTTAATTCTAGACCTAAGATATAATCCTGGAGGCTCAGTAAATACATCCATTCTACTATCAAGTTTAATTACTGGACAATTTACTGGTGAAATCATTAGTACAGAACAATGGAATGATGAAATTCAAACCTATTATCTTAATAATGATCCTGAATTTTTAATTAATAGATTTATTGGAAATAGCAATAGTTTAAATTTAAATCGTGTCTTTATTATAACAACTCAAAGTTCAGCATCAGCAAGTGAACTAGTAATAAATTGCTTAGATCCTTATATTGATGTTATTCATATTGGAACTAACACTTATGGAAAATACCAAGCATCAGTTACAATCTATGATTCTGAAAATTTTAATCTTGAGGGGGCAAATCCAAACCACACATATGCACTTCAACCACTTGTTCTAAAAACTTTAAATTCTATAGGAAATACCGATTATTTTAATGGTTTAACTCCAGATATAGTTCTTGAAGAAAATACTGCTAATCTTGGAGTTTTAGGAGATCAAAATGAGCCTCTTCTTGCTCTTGCATTGCAACAAATAACATTGGATAGAAAATTAATTGATTTAATTAGTCCTATTAATCTTATTGATGACAGCAATCAATTTGAATTATTAAAAAAAGAAATGTATATTGATTTAAAGAATGATTTTTTTAAAAAAATAAATGAATAATAAAAAGTTTTCAAATAGAGAAATTGTCATATTATTATTTATAGTTTTTGCTGCTATAATAAGATTAATACCTCATCCTCCTAATTTTGCTCCAATAACTGCAATGGCTCTTTTTGGTGGCTTACATTTTAAAAATAAAAAACTAGCATACGCAATCCCACTTCTAGCAATGATAGTGTCTGATTTATTTCTTGGGTTTTATTCTATATCAATTTTTGTATACACTTCATTTATAGCTATAACATACATAGGGACAATTATAAAAAACATTAATATCTCAAATATATTTTTAAGCAGCCTATTATTTTTTATTATAACTAATTTTGGAGTTTGGATTTTAGGATACCCTATGACTATTGAGGGATTATTAACATGCTTTACTTTAGCACTACCATTCTTTGGATATGCCTTAGCTGGAGACCTGTTTTTTAGTCTACTATTTAAGTACGGTTTTAAAACAGTAGAAAAGAAATATCTAATTCATTCAAATTAATCTTCTAAAAGAGGTTTGTCGATAGCTTCTGAATTAATGTTTAGTTGTGAATTTCCAGATGATATTTTAATTACATCCTTGTCTATCTTTTTAAATTCCTTTGTACTATCATTATAGTGATTTACAGCAGTTCCTAGTGTATTACCTAATTTATCATGATAAGTTTTATAGGCGTTTAAATGGTTCGATAGTTTGTCAACATTCTTTAGTATATCATTAATAGAATCTTCAACTTTTAAATTATGTAGTGCTTTAACCGTTATTTGTAGCATAGGGAATAAACTCATAGGAGAAACTATCATGACTTTTTTTGTATAGGCATATGAGACAAGATCTCTTTGATTAATCTTTAGTGTTCCTACTCTACTATTTAACAAATCCTGATATAGACCATCAGCAGGAATAAACATATATGCATAATCAGTAGTATTCTCATTAGGTCTTATATACTTAGCTGTTTCATCAATTCTACTTTTGATATCAGACTTAAATTTCTTCTCTAAATCAGCTAACTCCTCCTTGTTTGAAGATTCAATCATCTTATTATAATTATCAAGCGAGAATTTTGCGTCTATTGGGATGATATACTGCCCTACTCTTACTACTGCATCAACAGCTTCCTTATTTTTAAATGAATATTGCATTTGAAAAAGCTCTGGAGGCAGTACATTGGCAAGTAAATTTTCTAGCTGAATCTCACCAAGAACACCTCTTTGTTTTTGATTTCCTAAAATCTTTTCTAGGGTTTTCATCTGATTAGCAAAACTTAAAACTTGCTCATTAGTTCCTTTAATTTTTTCTAATTCAGTAGTAACATCTTTTATAACTTTATTTGATTCCTTAAACTGTTGTGTTATGTTTGAGGTAGAAGTCTTATGAAAATCATTAATTTGTTTGTTTATGTCTTTTAATTTAGACTCAATTTCTGTCCTGCTTTCCTTAGAGTTTGCATCTATTTCCTTTCTTATCTCTTGTATTTGAGAACTAAGTGAATTTGAAAATTGAATTAAGTCATTAGTAGATGTTGACCCTACAGCATTTTTTGAATTAAAAACCACGTAAACAAGCCCTAATATTATAACACATAAAAAACCAATAACTATTTCCATAATAATAGAATTAATATAAAAACAATTTACAAAATTTTACTGACCAACAAACAAATAGAAAATGAAAATATCAACCTATTTGGTTAGGTACATTTTTCTTCTAGAATATAGTTCTTGAAATTTTTCGTCCTGAAGATTATCAATAAACAAAATACTCTCACCTGTACTCTTCATCTCAGGACCAAGCTGTTTATTTACATTAGGGAATTTATTAAATGAAAAGACAGGTTCTTTTATGGCATATCCTTTAGATGTAGGATTGAAATTAAAGTCATTAACTTTATTTTCACCTAACATTACCTTAGTTGCATAGTTTACATAAGGCTCCTTATATGCTTTAGCAATAAAAGGAACTGTTCTAGAAGCACGTGGGTTTGCCTCAATTATGTAAACAATATCATTAAGTACTGCAAATTGAATATTGATAAGTCCAACAGTATTAAGAGCTTTAGCAATTTTTTCTGTATGATCCTTTATTTGTTGAATAACCTCATCTTTCAAATCAAATGGAGGTAATGTCGCATTACTATCACCAGAATGAATACCGCAGGGCTCTATATGTTCCATTATTCCAATAATATGAACATTTTCACCATCACATATTGCATCTGCTTCGGCTTCAATAGCACCATCTAAATAATGATCTAATAAAAGCTTATTATTTGGAATTTTTTTCAATAAATCCTCAACATGTTCACTTAGATCTTTCTGGTTTATTACTATTTTCATGCCTTGACCTCCCAGCACATAAGAAGGTCTAATTAAAATTGGGAAATCTAACTTTTTAGAAACTTCAATAGCCTCTTCTACACTTGATGCTGTGTCAAATTTTGGATATGGTATGTCATTATCTTTTAAAAGGGTTGAAAAAGAACCCCTATCTTCTGCTAAATCTAAAGAATTATAATTTGTTCCAATAATTTTTATTCCATATTTGTCTAATTTGTAAGACAGCTTTAATGCTGTTTGGCCTCCTAATTGAACAATAACTCCTTCTGGTTTTTCATGTCTAATAATATCATATATATGTTCCCAAAATACTGGCTCAAAATATAACTTATCTGCTGTATCAAAATCAGTAGAAACTGTTTCGGGATTGCAATTAATCATTATTGTTTCATATCCACATTCTGCGCTTGCTAAAACGCCATGAACACAACAATAATCAAACTCAATTCCCTGACCAATTCTATTTGGTCCAGAACCTAAAACAATAATTTTTTTCTTATCACTAACTACGCTTTCATTATGTGAATAGATCTTACCTTCCTTATCTTTTATCTCATTTTCAAAAGTAGAATAATAGTAAGGAGTACTTGCTGTAAATTCTGCAGCACATGTGTCTACAAGCTTATAAACCCTGTTAATATTCATCTCCTGACGCTTATTATAAACCTGACTTTCTAGACAATTTAAAATATGTGCAATTTGACGATCTCCATACCCCTTTTGCTTGGCTTCTAGAAGCAAATCCCTTGAAATTGAATCAATTGTAAAATTTGAAATTTCATTTTGTAATAAGTAAAGCTCTTCATATTGCTTTAAAAACCACATATCAATCTTAGTTAATTCATTTATTTTCTCTAGTGAAATTCCAATTTGGATGGCATCAAAAATTACAAAAACTCTATCCCATGATGCATTTATTAATTTACTAACAATTACATCTTTATCTTTATAACTCTTACCATCAGCCCCAATTCCATTTCTTTTTATTTCTAAGGACTGGGTTGCCTTATGAAGGGCTTCCTGAAAAGATCTTCCAATACCCATAACTTCACCAACTGATTTCATTTGCAATCCTAATCTTCTGTCACTACCCTCAAACTTATCAAAATTCCATCTTGGGATTTTTACAATTACATAATCTAATGTTGGCTCAAATAATGCTGATGTTGATTTTGTTATTTGATTTTGTAATTCATCTAAATTATATCCGATTGCTAATTTTGAAGCTATTTTTGCTATCGGATAACCAGTAGCCTTACTTGCTAAAGCAGATGATCTTGAAACCCTAGGGTTAATCTCAATAGCAATAATATCCTCGTTTTCATCTGGGCTAACAGCAAATTGGACGTTACATCCTCCTGAGAAATCACCTATACTTCTCATCATTTTAATTGCCAGATCTCTCATTTTTTGATAACAAGTATCACTTAAGGTCATTGCTGGAGCAACCGTAATAGAATCACCCGTATGAATTCCCATAGGATCCATGTTTTCAATAGAGCATATAATTACCACATTATCATTAGAATCTCTAAGTAATTCTAATTCATATTCTTTCCATCCAATCAGAGCCTTATCAATCATTACCTCGTGAATTGGGGATATTTCTAAACCTCTAGTGAGTAATTCGTCAAAATCTTCCTCTTTATAAACTATAGATGCTCCTGCCCCTCCAAGAGTAAATGATGCTCTTACACAAAGAGGAAATCCAAATTCTTGTGCAATTTCTTTACCTTTTAAAAAAGAGGTTGCAGTTGCTTGAGGAGCCATTGCAATTCCAATATCAAGCATTAAATTTCTAAATTGCTCTCTGTCTTCAGTAATATTAATTGCATTAATATCGACTCCTATAATTTCTACATTATGCTCATTCCAAATTCCTTTTTCATCAGCTTCTATACATAAATTCAGTGCAGTTTGCCCTCCCATTGTTGGAAGCACTGCATCAATTTGAGGATGTTCTTTTAATATTTGAATAATTGAAGCTGTGTTTAGAGGTAATAAGTACACATGGTCAGCCATTACTGGATCAGTCATTATAGTAGCTGGATTAGAATTTATTAGGATAGTTTCTATCCCATCTTCTCTAAGAGATCTTAAAGCTTGTGATCCAGAATAATCAAACTCACATGCTTGACCAATTATTATAGGTCCAGATCCTATTATTAGTATTGACTTTAGTTTCTCTCTTTTAGGCATTCAGTACTATATATTATCAAAAATAGTTATCAAAAAAATAAAAAAAAAGGTGTTACCTAAAGTAACACCTAATATAATATCAACAATTGTTAATCATTATTATTTATGACTATTTTCAGAAGAAACTGAAAGTTTTTTCCTTCCTTTAGCTCTTCTACGAGCAATAACTTTTCTACCACCAACTGTAGACATTCTCTCTCTAAAGCCATGCTTATTCTTTCTCTTCCTTTTTGATGGTTGAAATGTTCTTTTACTCATTTTATTAAATTTTTCTTTATCTGCTTAAAATTACAGCATTAAGCTGCCGGCAAATATACAAAGACTTTTTACTTTAACAAATCTATTAATTAATATTATATTTGATTTTTATTAACTATAATTAATAGCTATGATTAACAAGAACATAAAATTATTTCTTTTCCTTATTTCTGTTGGATTTTCAATATTCCAATTTACTGAAGGATTAATTGGAAATGGCATAATGTATCTTTTAATTTCATTGCTTATCCTTTTCTTGTTTTTCAAAAATGAGTTTTTATTATTGGCGTTTTTTCAATTAAGAAAACAGAATTTAGATGGGGCTAATAAATGGTTAAATAAAATTAAAAATCCTTCAACTGCATTAGTTAAAAAACAACAAGGTTATTACAATTATTTGAAAGGATTAATAGTTTCCCAGACAAATATGAATGAAGCTGAAAAATATTTTAAAACAGCTATAAATTTTGGACTGAATATGGACCATGATTTAGCTATGGCTAAATTAAATTTAGCTGGAATAGCATTCACTAAAAGGAGAAAACTTGAAGCACAGAAGTTGCTTCAGGAAGCACAAAGGTTAGATAAAAATGGAATGCTTACTGATCAAATTAAAATGATGAAAAATCAAATGAAGAGATCTAATATTCCTAATCAACACTTTGGCTCAAATAGAATGAGAAGAAGATAACAATTTAAGCTTCAATTATCTTGACAAGATTTTCATTAAACCATTTTGCTCTAGTAATAATCATTTCATGAGTGCCTTTTTTAATAACAATTGAATTATTTATATGCTTTATAGGAAAAATATGGTCTGAATCCCCATGTATATGTGTGATACCATTTAGCGTATTTTCCTGATTCCAATTCAATAAACAATCAATACTCCATCTTAAATAGTTCTCATTTCTTACTGTTAAATATCTATCAGCCAGATTAATTCTTTTATAAATTTTATCAATTTTAGAATACTTTAAAAATTTAAAAAAATTATTAAATGTGCTCATTGGAAAAATCTTGTGGATGTTTAAGCTTCTTATTATCTTAAAATTATTTGGAAGCTCTTTGTTGTTTTTAATACTAGAAATAATAATAAGGTTTTTAACTGCAATAATCTTACTCATTTCTTGGACAAGTACACCTCCAAATGAAACCCCTATTAATATAATATCATCATGAATTATTAATTTTGAAAATCTACTACAATAATTTTCAATTGATTCATTCTTAATTGGCATAATCCAATCTAATAAATGAATAGAATATTTCTCCTTAGGGAAATCTAAATACTCAAATATTAATGAATTAGCTCCTAAACCTGGCATTAAATAAATATGTTGCCTATTATTTCTCATTTACTATATAAAAATAACTATCTACTTTTTTTTTTATAATTTTGTAGTCACTTTTATTATAAATTTATGGAAATTAATGATAATACGTTTTTAAGACAGTTTGAAGCCAAAATCGGCGGAAAACTTGCAATTATTGAATATGCCGTTCAGGAGAGAAAAATTTTCTTAACTAAAATCGTTGTTCCTGAAATTAAAAATAAGGATGTTTTTGTAGATGAATTTATTTCTAGTGTATTAGAAATAATTAAAGATCGTAATATAAGTGTAGTGCCAACAGTTCCAACAATTACTAAATATATTAGGAGAAATAGAAGGTTCAAATCTCTTCTTCCAGTAGGTATTAGAATTTAAGAATCTATATACTTAAGCATTCCTCTTTTACTTTTTCTTCTATCCGTATATAACCTTCATTATCAATTCTATTAATTCGTACAGACTTTAACTTATTTGCTAATTCAGGATTCCAAGGAGATCTTACTCTTAAGTAATTTTCAGTATAACCATAGATATAACCCTTTTTATTCTCTGTTTCATACAATACAGTTTTCTCTAAACCTATTTGACTTTGATAAAAACTTCTTCTTTTTTTATCCGACAAGGATCTAAGGATCATACTCCTTTTTGACCTAACTTCCATAGAAACAGGGTTGCTTAACTCAGCAGCGATAGTGTTGTCTCTTTCAGAATATGTAAACACATGGAGATAAGATACATTCAATTCTTTTAAAAAATTTAATGTTTCGTTAAAATACTCCTCAGTTTCTCCAGGAAATCCAACTATCACATCAACACCAATACATACATTAGGAATAGTATTATTAATTAAATTAATTCTATCACGATAAAGGTCTTTATTATATCTTCTCTTCATATTCCTTAATATTTGATTACTACCACTTTGTAAAGGAATATGAAAATGAGGAACAAATAGTTTACTCTTTCCAATAAATGAAATAATTTCTTCAGTAAGTAAGTTTGGCTCAATAGAAGATATTCTAAACCTGTCTATATTTTTAGAATTATCTAATTCTAAAACTAGATCAGAGAATGTGTTGTCATGTCTTTTATTTCCATATTCACCTTTACCATAATCTCCAATATTTACTCCAGTTAAAACAATTTCTTTTATTCCTTCAGAAGCAATTTTTTCTACATTCTTTTTAATGTTTTTAAGTGAGTCACTTCTAGATATACCTCTTGCTAAAGGGATTGTACAATAAGTGCATTTATAATCACATCCATCCTGAACTTTTAGAAAAGCCCTTGTTCTATCATTTGCTGAATAACTGCTAATATAGGTGTCTACAGCACTTATATCACATGAATAAATATCAGTCTTACTATTTTTAGTCAAATCTCCGATATAGTCCATAATATTGAACTTCTCATTAGCTCCAAGCACTAAATCAACTCCTTCTACATCTGATAATTCATTAGGCTTTAATTGTGCGTAACAACCAATTGCTACTATAAATGCATTTGGATTAAGTCTATTCATTTTCCTAACTACACTCCTAAACTTATTGTCTGCATTTTGAGTTACAGAACAGGTATTAATCACATATATATCTGCTTTTTTAGATGCACTAATAACTTTAAAATTATTTGCTTGGAAATCTCTAGATATAGTAGAGGTTTCTGAAAAATTTAATTTACATCCTAGAGTATAAAATGCTACTTTTTTTATAACAGACATTCTTGTAATTTTATAAAGGGTTGTAAATTTACAATTAAATAGTAATATGAAGAAAATCTATGCAAAAAGCAAAACATATAGTTTATCCTATTTTGTTTTATTTATTTCCATTTTATTAATACAGAATTGCTCAGAAAACAATCAAGTTGATTCAAACTTAGTTTTTAGATATAATGAACATAAAAACATTAATTCATTAGATCCTGCATTTGCTAAAGATGTGGCCAATATTTGGGTAGTTAATCAATTGTTTAATGGACTAGTAGAAATGGATCAAGAATTAAGAGTAATTCCTTCAATTGCTAAAAGTTGGAAAATCTCTAATGATGGGAAAAAATATACTTTTTTTCTAAAGAATAATATAAAATTCCATAAACATCCCAAATTAACTAACAGAATTATTACCGCAGAAGATTTTGTCTATAGTTTTGACAGACTCTTAGATCCTACATTAGCATCACCTGGAGGATGGGTTTTTAATAAAGTAGAGAATTACATAGCCATTAATGATACTATTCTAGAAATTTCTCTTAAAGAACCTTTTAATGCATTCCTTGGCATACTTACGATGAAATATTGCTCAGTTGTACCTAAAGAAGTTGTTGAATATTATGGAGCTGAATTTAGATCAAATCCTATAGGAACTGGCCCATTTAAATTTAAAAGATGGGAGGAAAATATAAAATTAGTTCTTAGAAAAAATCATGACTATTTTCAAAAAGATTCTATTGGAGATTCCTTGCCATATCTTGAATCTGTTGCTATTACTTTTTTGCAAGACAAACAGAGCGAATTTTTGCAATTTATACAAGATAATTTAGATTTTGTATCAGGTCTAGATGATTCTTACAAGGATGAAATAATAACAAACAGTGGAAAATTAAAAAAGGAATATACAACTTCAATTAATTTAATTAGAGGCCCTTATTTAAATACTGAATATCTAGCATTTTACTTAGAATCAGATAAAAATGAAATAAAATCTGAAATCCTTAGAAAAGCTATAAACCATGGATTTGACAGAGAAAAAATGATAAAATACTTAAGAAATGGTATTGGTATAGCAGCAAATGGTGGTTTTATACCAATGGGACTTCCAGGTTATTCAGATAAAATTGGATACACATATAATCCTGATTATGCTAAAGAATTAATCAGTCAGTATAATAGAGATTTTAAAGAAATACCCAAGTTAAAATTAACAACAACTAGCAACTACTTAATTTTTTGTGAATACATACAAAAAGAATTAGAAAAAATAGGTCTTCAAATAGCAATAGATGTTATCCCTGGAGCATCCTTAAAAGAAGCAAAAGCAAATGGAAAATTAGATTTTTTTAGAGCTAGTTGGGTAGCAGATTATCCAGATGCTGAAAACTATCTATCACTATTTTATTCAAAGAACTTTGCTCCTAAAGGCCCTAATTATACTCATTTTTCAGATAGTGAATTCGATAAACTATATGAAAGTGTTTTAGGGGAGACTAGTCAAAGTAAGAGAGAGAATCTATATAGAAAAATGGATTCATTAATAATGAAAAAATCAATTATTATTCCTCTATTTTATGATGAAGTAATAAGGTTTACTAGAAAAAATTTAAATGGAATGCAGATTAATGCAACAAATTTATTAGACTTAAGATATGTGAAAAAATTATAGAAATTTTTATAATTCTGAAAGATATTTTTTCATTACAACATTATTCACCTTGAACCCATTTCTTGAATAAAAATTAACTAGCTCTTCTTTACAAAACAATGTGATTCTGTAACATCCTTTTTTTCTGGCTACCTCAACTAATTCCTTTATAAGCAAAACCCCTATCATTTTTCCTCTAACCTGAGTATCTACTACAATATCTTCAATATGTCCAGCAACTTCGCCTCTTATCTTATTTTCAACTACCACACTTCCATATGCTACAATTTTATCATTGTATATTCCAACAACTGAATTTGAGCTAGTGTTAGAATTGAATTTATCCCAGGCTTCATTCTTATCAATCTTTTCAATATCAATCTTTTTAAGTTGATTTAAAAGAACAAATACATCATTAATATCTTCTTGCTTAACAAGTCTAAAATTAATTTCTGACATGAATTTTTTTTATAAAAGTAAAAAAAAAAGCCTTTCATTATATTTTGAAAGACTTTATTAATATCTAGTTACAAAGGAATTACTTCTT
>SGZI01000008.1 GCA_004213965.1 Flavobacteriales bacterium | reverse complement strand
AGACATGGACATAGCTCTTGATAATTCTATCAAAATTGTAATTGATGGAGATAATGGAGTAACAGTAGAAGACTGCATATATGTTAGTAGATCTATTGAACATAATATTGATAGGGATAAACATGATTTTTCTCTAGAAGTAACATCTTCTGGAGCTGTAACCCCTCTTTCTAATATTAGACAGTATATAAAAAATATTGGAAGAATATTAGTTGTTAAGACTAAAGACGATTTGAAATATGAAGCAAAACTAGTTAATGCTAATTCTAATCAGATTAGTCTATTTTGGAAACAAAGGGAAAAAAAACCAATTGGAAAGGGTAAAATAACAGTAGAAAAAAAGATAGACTTATTATACAAGGACATTGTTGAAGCAAAAGTGAAAATAAAACTTTAATTAAATAAATTATGGAGAATATAACATTGATAGAATCTTTTTCAGAATTTAAAGATGATAAATTAATTGACAGATCTACATTAATGGCAATTCTAGAAGATGTTTTTAGATCTACTTTAAAAAGAAAATATGGAGATGATGATAATTTTGATATCATTATTAATCCTGATAAAGGTGATCTTGAAATTTGGAGAAATAGAATTGTTGTAGAAGACGATAAATTAGAAGATGAAAATTGTGAAATTTCTTTAACAGAGGCGAGAAAAATTGAACCAGATTTTGAAGTAGGAGAAGATGTTTCTGAGGAGGTTAAATTAGTTGATTTGGGCAGAAGATCTATTTTAGCACTAAGACAAAACCTAACTGCTAAAGTTCACGAGCATGATAACACAAATGTGTACAAAAAATTCAAAGAATTAGAAGGGGAAATATATACGGCAGAAGTCCATCATATTAGGCATAAAGCCATTATACTATTGGATGATGATGGCAATGAAATAATTATGCCAAAGGATAAGCAAATCCCATCAGATTTTTTTAGAAAAGGCGATAATATTAGAGGGATTATTGAAAGTGTAGAGCTTATAGGGACTAAGCCTTCAATCATTTTTTCAAGAACTTCTCCAGTGTTTTTAGAAAAATTATTTGAACAGGAAATTCCAGAAATATTTGATGGATTAATATCAATAAAAAAAGTAGTAAGAATCCCTGGTGAAAAGGCTAAGGTAGCTGTAGACTCATATGATGATAGAATTGATCCAGTTGGAGCCTGTGTAGGAATGAAAGGCTCAAGAATTCATGGTATAGTTAGAGAATTAGGTAATGAGAATATAGATGTTATAAATTATACAAATAATTTACAGTTATTTATTTCAAGATCATTAAATCCAGCAAAAATTACTTCTATGAAAATAAATGAAGAGACTAAAAGGGTTGAAGTTATGCTTAACCCAGAAGAGGTAAGTAAAGCAATTGGAAGGGGTGGTCATAATATTAGACTAGCTGGAAAAATTACTGGCTATGAAATAGATGTATTCAGAGACGGAGTAGAGGAAGATGTAGAATTAACGGAATTTTCTGATGAGATTGAATCATGGGTTATTGATGAATTAGCTAAGGCAGGATTAGATACTGCTAAAAGTGTTTTAGAACAAGATGCAGCAGATCTAGTTAAAAGAACAGACTTAGAGGAAGAAACAATCAATAATGTAATTAAAATTTTAAAAGAAGAATTTGAAAAGTAATTAATAATTATAAATTATAGATAAAGGATATATGCCTGCAGTTAGATTAAACAAAGTACTTAGAGAATTAAATATTTCTATTGATCGAGCAATTGATTTTTTGGAATCGAAAGGTCATGAAATAGAGAAAAGACCCACTAGTAAAATTAGTGAAGAAATCTATGATTTACTATGTGGTGAATTTCAATTGGATGCGGACAATAAGGTAGCTTCTAAAGAGGTTGCTGAAGCTCAAATTAAAGAAAAAGAGGAGTTAAGGATAAAAAGAGAAGCAGAGCTTGAAGAAATAAATAAAAAGAAAGCGGAAGTAATTACTGCAGCGTCTAAGGTTACGAAATTTAAAAAATTGGGCAAGATTGATCTAGAGGAAAAGCCAAAAAAACAAGAGACTAAAAAGAAAGATGACAAGGATTCTAAATTAGAAGATACTCCAAAATTAAAAGAAGAGAAAATAGAAGAAAAAAAATCAGATGTAGATGAAAATAAGACAGATAATTATAAAAAATTATCTGGACTGAAAGCTACAGGTGAAACATTAGATTTATCTAAATTTAAAGAAGCACCTTCTAAGAAATCTGAGGAAGAAAAGCCAAAGTCTAAAAAAAGAAGAAGAAGAATTATTCCAAAACCATCAGCTGATAATTTACAGAAAAAAGGATTAAGAGGTAAAACTAAAGGCAAAAAGCTTGTCAAGGAAGAGCCAAATGAAGAGGAAGTACAAAAGCAAATTAAGGAGACGTTAGAGAAACTTCAAGGAAAATCAACAAAAGGTAAAGCAGCAAAATATAGAAAGGAAAAAAGAGATCAACATAAGCAAAAGTCAGAGGAGGAGCTTGCAGTTATTGAGAAGGAGAGTAAAGTACTTAAAGTAACAGAGTTTGTTACTGCTAGTGAAATTGCTACTATGATGGAGGTGCCATCAACTGAAATTATATCTGCATGTATGACTCTAGGGCTTATGGTAACTCTAAATCAAAGATTAGATGCAGAGACGTTATCAATTGTAGCTGAAGAATTTGGCTACAAGGTAGAATTTGTTACTGCTGAAAAAGAAGAAGTTATTGAGGAGGTGCTAGATGATCCTAAAGACCTAAAGCCTAGATCCCCTATTATTACTGTAATGGGGCATGTTGATCATGGAAAAACATCCTTGTTAGATTATATAAGAGAGGAGAATGTAATAGCTGGAGAGTCGGGGGGTATTACTCAGCATATTGGAGCATATAGTGTAGAGCTTAAGGATAGTCAAAAAATTACTTTTTTAGACACACCTGGGCATGAGGCATTTACTGCTATGAGGGCTAGAGGTACACAAGTAACAGATTTAGCTGTAATTGTTGTTGCAGCAGATGATGATATAATGCCCCAAACTAAGGAGGCTATATCACATGCTCAAGCTGCTGGTGTCCCTATAGTTTTTGCTATAAATAAAATTGATAAACCTGAAGCGAATCCTGATAAGATTAAAGAAGGTTTATCAAACATGAACCTTTTAGTGGAAGATTGGGGAGGAAAAATTCAGTCTCATGATATTTCTGCTAAAACTGGAGACGGGGTTGATGAACTCTTGGAAAAAGTCCTTCTAGAGGCAGAACTTTTAGAACTTAAAGCGAATCCTGAAAGAAATGCTTCAGGAACAGTAGTTGAAGCATTTTTAGATAAAGGTAGAGGATATGTTTCTACAATATTGGTTCAAACGGGGACATTAAAAATAGGAGATTTTGTATTAGCCGGAAAAAATACAGGGAAAATAAAGGCTATGTATGATGAGAGAGGAAATGCTCTTGAAGTTGCCGGCCCATCTACTCCTGTTTCAATTCTTGGACTTGACGGAGCTGCACAAGCAGGTGATAGCTTTTCAGTATATAATGATGAAAGAGAAGCAAAACAAATTGCTACTAAAAGAAATCAGTTACAAAGAGAACAGACTGTTAGAACTCAGAAACATATTACCTTAGATGAAATTGGAAGAAGAATTGCTTTAGGAGATTTTAAAGAATTAAATATAATTCTTAAAGGAGACGTTGATGGATCTGTTGAAGCGTTAACGGATTCTTTTCAAAAACTTTCTACTGAAGAAATACAAGTTAATATCATTCATAAGGGAGTTGGAGCAATTACTGAAAGTGATGTGTTGCTTGCGTCAGCATCAGATGCATTGGTAATTGGATTCAACGTTAGGCCTATGGGTAATGCAAGACAGGTTGCAGACAAAGAAGCAATTGATATAAGAACATACTCGATTATATATGATGCAATTAATGAATTAAAAGACGCTATGGAAGGCATGCTTTCTCCAGATATAAAAGAAGAAATTACTGGCCTTTGTGAAGTTCGCGAAACTTTTAAAGTATCTAAGTTAGGGACTATTGCAGGATGCATGGTTACAAAAGGATCAATCCTTAGAAGCTCCGAGGTAAGAATTATTAGAGAAGGAGTGGTGATATTTTCAGGATCTTTAGCATCATTAAAACGATTTAAAGATGATGTAAAGGAAGTTAATAAAGGTTATGATTGTGGATTGCAGGTAAATGATTTCAAGGACATAAAAGTAGGAGATGAAATAGAAGGCTTTATTAATGTAGAAGTTAAAAAGAAGCTTTAATTTTCTTCGATTTCCTCATCAATTATCGGTTTGAATTTTTGTCTAAAAATAAATGCGTCTGAATAATATTTTTTGATTTCTAGTAATTTAATGTCGGCCTCTAATTGATTTACATAATTGCCAATCCATATTTTATAATTAGGAGTTTCATAAACTATATCAACGATTGAGTCAATTTTTCTTTTTTCAAATTTTTCTTTAATCTCTTTAGCCTCATCGCGATTTCCATTATAAATTTGTATTCTAAGCATTGAAGAATTTTTACTTAACTCTTTTTTAATTTCTATAACCTTTTCAATTTCAAGACTTTGCGTTATTGCTATTTCCCCTTTTTGAGAATACAGGTGGTTTTGACTAAAGAAAAGAAATATTAAACTAAATAAAATTTCAAATAGCTTTTTCATTTTATGTTTTGATAATAAACAAATTTAATGGATTATAATTTATTCTATTACTTT
Organism: Flavobacteriales bacterium; assembly: GCA_004213965.1. Lineage (GTDB taxonomy): Bacteria > Bacteroidota > Bacteroidia > Flavobacteriales > Flavobacteriaceae. The sequence continues at coordinate 28,546 of SGZI01000008.1, read as the reverse complement.
TTTATTTAGAATCATTATAAATTAGTAATTTAAAGAAATAATCAATATTTTATGGTTAAAATAACCATTTTTGGTATTACTTTTGTGCTTTGTTTTTTCTAACGAATTTTGGAATGGATATAAGATATAAAAAGCAATATTTAAGCTCTTATAATTTTAGAAATTTTTTTCATTTTTCTAAATGTTCTTTCATCCATTTATTTTTCTCTCTTTTTTTTATTTTTTCCTACACTAATTCATTTGCACAGGATGTTGATATAACTGCAGGAAAAACTTTGTTTAATACAAATTGTGCAGCTTGTCACAAGCTAGATAAAAAGATGACAGGCCCAGCTCTGCGTCATGTTGAAGACAGGTTATTAAATGATCAAGGGCTTGATAAGCAATGGCTTTATGCTTGGATTAGAAATAGCGCATCAGTAATAAAATCAGGGGATGCATATGCTAATAAAATTTACTCCGAGTATAATAGAGCTGCTATGACAGCTTACCCCTCCTTATCAGATGCAGATATTGAAAATATTTTAGCCTATACTAATCAAGAAAAAAAAGCTCCAGTTGTTGCAGCTGCCGTAGCTTCAACTACTGGCCCATCGAATGATTTAGGATTATCTAACGAGATTATTTTAGGTGTTTTTACTTTTCTTTTCTTTTTATTGGCTATTGGACTTTTCTTAGTGAGTAATGCGCTTAGGAATTTTGCTATTTTAAATGACGTAAAATTAATTGAAGAAGAAAAATCAAAACCTTTATGGAAAGCATTTATTGATAATCAATTTTTAATGTTGTGTTCAGCAATTTTGTTTTTACTTGTTAGCGCATATGGTTTTTATGGATGGACAATGCAGTTAGGTACTAATCAGGGCTATATGCCAGTACAGCCAATTCATTTTTCTCATAAAATACATGCTGGAGATAATCAAATTGATTGTAATTATTGTCATTCATCTGCAAGAGTAAGTAAACATTCAGGCATTCCTTCTTTAAATGTTTGTATGAATTGTCATAAGACGATATATGAATATACTGGTGAAACATCTGAAGAATATTCAAAAGCATTTTATGATGCTGAGATACAAAAGCTATATAAGTCAGTTGGTTGGGACGATGAAACGCAAGAGTATACCGGAGTAACATATCCAGTAAAATGGGTAAGAATCCACAACCTTCCGGATTTTGCATATTTTAATCATTCACAACACGTTTCAGTTGCAGGAATTGAATGTCAGACTTGTCATGGCCCTGTTGAAGAAATGGAAATTATGTACCAGCATTCTCCATTAACAATGGGATGGTGCATAAACTGTCATAGAGAAACAAATGTGAAAGTAAAAGACAATGAATATTATGCTAAAATTCATGAAGAATTATCAAAAAAATATGGGGTAGAGCAATTAACTGTAGCCCAAATGGGAGGACTAGAATGCGGAAAATGTCATTATTAATTTGTAGATTTTAATATGTCTAATAAAAAGAAATACTGGAAAAATTTATCAGATTTAAGTTCTGAAAGGAATCCTGGTGTAGATGGAATTCAAGATAGAGAATTTGTTGATGAAATTCCTGTTGATGAATTTTTAGGTGATAAGGAAAATTTATCAAACAGCTCAACCTCTAGAAGAGATTTCTTAAAATATTTAGGATTTAGCACAGCTGCTGCTACACTTGCTGCTTGTGAGGGACCTGTTATTCAATCTATACCATATGTTGTACAGCCTAATGAAATTGTACCGGGATTAGCAAATTTTTATGCAACAACTATATCAAATGGCTATGATTTTGCAAACATATTAGTCAAGAATAGAGAAGGAAGACCAATAAAAATTGAGGGAAATACAACAGCTCCATCTTCTTCTGCAAATGCAAGAGTTCATGCATCAATATTAGATTTATATGACAGCGGAAGATTAGCACAACCTATTAAAAATGGCCTACCTATTTCATGGACTGAATTTGATTTTGAGACTAAAAGAAAATTAAAGGAGATTGATAATTCATCAAAATCAATTGTCCTATTAACGCAAACATTTGCAAGCCCTTCTACAAATAAATTAATTGATGAATTTAAAAACAAATATGCTAATGTAGATCATATCACATATGACACTATTTCTGAGTCAGCAGCTTTAGACGCATTTGAAAATAGATATGGCCAAAGAGGGTTAGCAAACTACGATTTCTCAAGTGCAGATTTAATAGTCTCAATTGGAGCTGATTTTATTGGAGATTGGCAAGGTGGAGGATTTGAAGATGGTTATACAAAAAATAGAATTCCCAAGAAAGGAAAAATGTCACGACATATTCAATTTGAATCAAATATGACATTAAGCGGAGCAAATGCAGATAGTAGAATTCCTGTTAAAATTTCTGAACAAAAGCTGATACTTCTAGCAATATACTCTAAGTTATTTTTAACAAATAATAAAATTAACTTGTCAGAAAATTTACAACACAAAGTAGATTCTACTATTAAAGAAATTCTTAATAGCAAGAAAAATGCTGTGATAGTCTCAGGAATTAATGATGTTAATTATCAAGAATTAGTTCTTCAAATAAATGAGAAAATAAAAAGTAAAGCGTTTAAGCCAAATCAGATAATTAAGACGCGTTTAGGGAATGATGCTAAAGTCAGCAATTTACTTGAACAAATGCAAACAGGTAAAATAGGTGCACTAATTATGGCTGGAGTAAACCCAGTGTATTCTATGCCTAATTCTAATGAATTCATTAAGGCTCTGGATAAGGTAGATCTTTCGATTTCATTTACAATGAAGAATGATGAAACGGCAGCCCATGTTCACTATGCTGCTGCAACTTCACATTATTTAGAATCATGGGGCGATGCTGAAATTAAACATGGAGAATTATCATTAATTCAGCCAGTAATCAACAAATTATTTGATACTAGACAATTTCAAGATCAGCTGTTAATATGGTCAAATAATAATGAGTCTTATTACCAGTATGTTAAGGATAATTGGAAGAAAAATATATTAGAAAATAGTTATTGGGACAAGGCCCTTCATGATGGAGTCTATTCTAACAAGAATAGTTCTATTTCAAAAAGTAAATTTTTAAGATCAGCAAAGGATAAAACATATTATACTGATCTTAATGATTTAATTAACAAAGTATCAGCAGCTAATGACCTGTATGAGTTAACATTATACCCTAAGATTGGGATGGGAGATGGTCAGCAAGCTAATAATCCATGGCTACAAGAATTCCCAGATCCTCTAACAAGAACAACATGGGATAATTATTTGACAATTTCAGAATTTGATGCAAAAAAACTTGATCTATATTTAGAGCCTAGTACTTTCTTTTCAGAATCTAGTCATGATGCAGATGGTGGTTTAAATGGTAAATATGCAATTGTAAAATTGAAGAATAAATCAATTAAAGCTCCTGTAATAATTCAGCCAGGCCAAGCCAGAGGAACAGTCGGTTTGTCATTTGGGTATGGAAGATCTAAGGGGGTTAAAGATGAAATGAAAACTGGAGTTAATGGGTATCAATTATATGAAAATTTTAAAACAGATCAGCTAGTATCAATTCAAGTAACTGACGGAAAACATGAGTTTGCCTGTATTCAGCTGCATAATACGTTAATGGGTAGAGGTGAAATACTTAAAGAAACTAGTTTAGAAGTATTTAATACTAAAGATCAAAAATACTGGAATGCTGAAACAGTTGTCTCTTTAAATCACATTGAAACCCCTGTTTCTTCTCCTAAGGTTGATTTGTGGGATGAATTTGATAGGTCTGTTGGTCATCATTTTAATTTGTCAATTGATCTTAATGCTTGTACTGGATGTGGAGCATGTGTAATTGCATGTAACGCTGAAAATAATGTGCCAGTTGTAGGAAAAAGAGAAATTAGAAAAAGTAGAGACATGCATTGGTTAAGAATAGATAGATACTACTCTTCAGAGGAAACTTTTCATCAGGATGATAAAAAGAAAGATGACATCAGTGGCCTAGGAAGCTCATTAACTTCATTTGGAGAACTTGAAAGTCCTTCTGAAAATCCGCAAGTGGCATTTCAACCAATTATGTGTCAACATTGCAATCATGCTCCTTGTGAAACTGTATGCCCGGTTGCAGCAACTAGTCATGGAAGACAAGGACAGAATCATATGGCATACAATAGATGTGTAGGGACTAGATACTGTGCAAATAACTGTCCTTACAAGGTTAGAAGATTTAATTGGTTTTTATATAATCATAATGATGAGTTTGATTATCATATGAATGATGATTTAGGACGTATGGTTCTAAATCCTGACGTTACAGTAAGGTCTAGAGGTGTGATGGAAAAATGCTCATTCTGTATTCAAAATACACAAGCAGTGATACTGAAAGCAAAGTTAGAAGGCAGACCAGTAGCTGAAGGAGAATTTAACGATACTTGTGCCTGTGCATCAGCTTGTTCTACTGGCGCAATGAGGTTTGGAGATATAAATGAAAAAGAAAGTGAAATATATAAATTAAAACATGATAAAAGAGCTTATCATTTGCTGGATTCTGTTGGAACTAAGCCAAATGTAGTTTATCAAGTTAAAATAAGAAACGAAAAAAAAGTATAATTAATAATAAGAAAAAGTATGGGGTCTCATTATGAAGCACCAATTAGAAAACCATTAGTTGCAGGAGAAAAATCTTATCATGACGTTTCTGTTGATATAGCTAGGCCTGTTGAGACTAGAGCAAATAGACAATGGTGGATTGTTTTTTCTATAGCGCTAGCAATGTTTCTTTGGGGCGTAGGATGCATCATATATACAATATCTACTGGTATTGGAGTTTGGGGACTAAATAAGACTGTTGGATGGGCTTGGGATATTACAAATTTTGTTTGGTGGGTAGGAATTGGACATGCTGGAACTTTAATATCAGCTGTTCTGCTTTTATTTCGTCAAAAATGGAGAATGGCAATTAATAGGTCAGCTGAAGCAATGACAATATTTTCTGTTATACAAGCAGGATTATTTCCTATAATACATATGGGAAGACCATGGCTTGGTTACTGGATGGTTCCTATTCCCAATGCTTTTGGATCACTTTGGGTAAACTTTAATTCACCTCTTTTATGGGATGTATTTGCAATCTCTACTTATTTGTCCGTTTCTCTTGTATTTTGGTGGACAGGTTTATTGCCCGATTTTGCAATGATTAGAGATAGAGCAATCAAGCCTTTTCAAAAAAGAATTTATAGCATACTTAGTTTTGGATGGACAGGTAGAGCAAAAGATTGGCAAAGATTTGAGGAAGTATCATTGGTGCTAGCTGGTTTAGCAACTCCGTTAGTATTATCTGTACATACAATTGTATCTTTTGATTTTGCTACTTCAGTAATTCCTGGATGGCATACAACAATATTCCCACCTTATTTTGTTGCAGGAGCAATTTTTTCTGGTTTTGCTATGGTACAGACATTACTTATTATTATGAGAAAAGTTTGCAATTTAGAAGATTATATTACTATCCAACATATTGAATTAATGAATATTGTTATAATGATTACAGGATCCATAGTTGGAGTTGCATATATTACAGAACTTTTTATAGCATGGTATTCTGGAGTTGAATATGAGCAATATGCATTTTTAAATAGAGCAACTGGGCCATATGCTTGGGCATACTGGTCAATGATGACGTGTAATGTTTTTTCACCACAATTTATGTGGTTTAAAAAATTAAGAACAAGTATTATGTTCTCATTTTTTATTTCAATTGTAGTAAATATTGGAATGTGGTTTGAGAGATTTGTTATCATTGTTACATCTCTACATAGAGATTATTTACCCTCATCTTGGACAATGTTTTCTCCAACATTTATTGATATAAGTATTTTTATGGGAACTATAGGATTTTTCTTTGTATTGTTTTTATTATATGCAAGAACATTTCCTGTAATTGCTCAAGCTGAAGTTAAAACAATTTTAAAAACTTCAGGGGAAAAGTATAAGAGAATAAGAGAATCTGGAAAGTCATTAAGTGGAACGGGAGCTGATAAAAGAACTTCAGCCATAATAACTAAAAAAACAAAATGAAAGCTTCAAAAATAGTTCGTGCTTTTTATAATGATGATGATATTTTATTGTCTGCTGTTAAGACTATTCGTGAAAACAATTATCACATAGAAGAAGTCTATACGCCATTCCCTGTTCATGGGCTTGACAAGGTATTAGGGTTGGAGCCAACTAGAATTGCCATTGCATCATTTATCTATGGATGTCTTGGAATTACAGTTGCTATTTTAATGATGAACTTTACAATGATTACTGACTGGCCTCAAAATATTGGAGGCAAGCCTAGCTTTAGCTATATTGAAAATATGCCAGCCTTTGTTCCAATAATGTTTGAATTGACGGTATTTTTTGCTGCTCATCTGATGGTTATAACTTTTTATCTTAGAAGTAGAATGTGGCCATTTAAAACTGCAGAAAATCCTGATCCTAGGACTACTGATGATCATTTTTTAGTTGAAATAACTGTAGATGAAGTTACAGGAAAATTAAAGAAAATATTAAAAGATTCTGGAGCTGTTGAAATTAATATTGTTGATTCAAAAGCACATTAAATGTATATGAGAATAGGATATAAAATATTATTGATTGCCATAACATTAACTCTTAGTTCATGTAAGAATAATGAGTCTCCAAATTATGAGTTTATGCCAAACATGTATGAATCTGTTGGATATGAAACTTATGCAGAAAACGCTCTTTTTGAAAATAATCAGACTGCATTAAACCCTGTTGAAGGAACTATCCCTAGAGGACATTCTCTTTATCAGTATGAGGATTCAAATTCTGGATATGACCTAGCAAAAGTAAATTTAACAAATCCATTAGAGAGTAATGAAATTAATGTGGCAAAGGCAAAGGAATTATATGATATTTATTGTGGTGTTTGTCATGGGAATAAGGGTGATGGGCAAGGTATTTTAATGAAAAGAGAAAAAATATTAGGTATCCCAAGCTATTTAGATGAAGGCAGAGATATTACTGAAGGAAGTGTATATCATGTAATATATTATGGAAGGAATACTATGGGCTCATACGCAAATCAATTAAATGAAAAGGAAAGATGGCTTGTAACATCGTATGTGATGAAATTAAAATCAGATTTAAAAAAATAGTATGTATAAAATTTCAAATGGTATTAAGATTTTTTCACTGGCACTAATTTTATTAGGAAGTATAGGTTGGATATATAGCTATATGGAATCTCATAAAACTCTTGACCAAGTGAAAGAAATGCTAGCGCATGAATCTTCTCATGGTTCATCTCATGGCGATGAAACAGCTCATATGGAAGAAGCTAATGAAGAGCATCACAATGATGCACATGAATCTTCACATAAGGATGAGCATGCAGAACATGTTATGCATCAAATTCATAATCGACCATATGCTGCTTTATACGTAGCAGCTTTTTTCTTTATGATGATATCATTAGGAGTATTAGCATTTTATGCAATTCAATATGCATCACAAGCAGGATGGTCACCAGTATTATTTAGAGTAATGCAGGCTATAACTTATTATTTATTACCTGGAGCTTTAATTGTAATTGCTATAGCATTTTTTGCTGACAAACATCTTTTCATATGGATGGACCCTGATGTTGTAGCTCATGATAAGTTAATCCAAGGAAAATCAGGATGGTTAAATAAATCGGCATTCTTAATAAGAGCATTAATATTCATAGGAGGATGGAGTCTTTATAGATATTTTAGTAGAAAATTTTCTATTGCTCAAGATCTTGCAAAAGATAATAGGAATTTTAAAAGAAATTTTCAAATCTCTGCAGGTTTCTTAGTATTTTATATATATACAGAATCAATGATGTCATGGGACTGGGTAATGAGTGTAGACCCACATTGGTTTAGCACATTGTTTGGATGGTATCTATTTGCAAGTATGGTAGTAAGTGGAGTTACTACAATAGCATTGTTAACAATATATTTAAAATCTCAGGGATATATGAAATTTGTTAATGACAGCCATCTTCATGATTTAGCAAAATATATGTTTGGCTTTAGTGTATTTTGGGCATATTTATGGTTTTCTCAATTTATGTTAATATGGTATGCAAATATTCCTGAAGAGGTAACGTATTTTATTACAAGAATTGAAGATTATACTATCCCATTTTTTACTATGTTTGCACTTAATTTTATTTTCCCATTCTTATTGTTAATGAATAGTGATTATAAAAGGATACCTTGGTTTATAGTAATGGCTGGTAGCATAATACTTATAGGACATTATATGGATGTATATATGATGATTATGCCTGCAACAGTTGTTGATAGATATGGGTTTGGGTTGGCTGAAATAAGTGCATTAGCATTTTTTGCAGGATTGTTTTTAATATTAGTTTTTTACTCTCTTTCTAAGGCCCCTCTTTTAGCAAAAGGCAATCCTTATATAAAGGAAAGTGAACATTTTCATTATTAAAATTATATTATAGAAATGATTACATTATTTATAACATTAACATTAGTTTTTATTTCAATTGCAATTTGGCAAATGATCAAAATCTTTGATTTGACTCGTGCCTTGAAAGGAGAAAAAATTGATGATTCTCAAATTGCCAATGATAAGGATAATAGAATTAATGCTAGATTAATGTTAGGCTTTTTGGCTTTTATCTATCTTATTACAATAATATGTGTAGTTAAATATGGTCATTTCCCTCTAATAACCAATGCAGCATCAGAACATGGTGTAGAAAATGATACCTTAATGATTTGGACGCTAGCACTAATTTTCTTTGTACAAACAATTACACAATTTTTTCTTCACTTTTTTGCTTATAAATACAAAGGGAAGCAAGGGAATAAGGCGTTATTTTACACTGACAATCATAAACTTGAACTTATTTGGACAATCATACCAGCGGTAGTTCTTACAGGATTTATTACTTATGGTCTTTTAACTTGGGCTGATGTAATGAACATATCAGAAGATGATGATCCTATGGTAGTTGAATTATATGCTCAGCAATTTAATTGGAAAGCAAGATATGCTGGAAATGATAATTCTTTAGGCAAATCAAATGTTAGATTAATTGATATGGATCGTGCAAATATTCTAGGAATCGATGAGTCAGATCCTAATGCTAGTGATGATATAATTACTACTGAATTACATTTACCAGTAAATAAGCCAGTACTGTTTAAAATGAGATCACAGGATGTTCTACATTCAGCATATATGCCTCATTTTAGAGCACAGATGAATTGTGTCCCAGGAATGATAACACAGTTTTTATTAACCCCTACTATGACAACTGAGGAAATGAGAAATACTCCAAAAATGATTGATAAAGTACTTACAATCAACGAGATTAGAGATGAAAAAAGTAAAGAGTTAATTAAAAAAGGCGAAGAACCTCTAGATCCATATGATTTTGATTATGTGCTTATTTGTAATAAAATTTGTGGGAAATCTCATTATAATATGCAGATGAAAATTATTGTTGAATCCCAGGAAGATTTTGATAAATGGATTAGTCAACAGACTGTATTTAAGAACTCATTAATTGCTCAAAATTAAAATATAAGATATGTCAGAATATATAGTATTTGATAAAGACCATCACGAACATCATCATAAAGAAACCTTTATTACAAAGTATATTTTTAGTCAAGATCATAAGATGATTGCTAAGCAATATCTTTTTACAGGAGTGATATTTATGGGAATTATAGGAATTCTGATGTCATCATTAATTAGAATGCAAATAGCATGGCCTGAAGAGCCAAATATAATTTTTGAATTTTTATTGGGCAAATGGGCTCCAGAAGGAGTAATGGATGCAGATATATATTTAGCACTGGTAACTATGCATGGCACCATCATGGTATTTTTTGTATTAACAGCGGGGCTAAGCGGAACATTTAGTAACCTCCTGATTCCTCTGCAATTAGGAGCTAGAGATATGGCTACAGGATTTTTAAATATGATTGCATATTGGTTGTTTTTTATTTCAACTGTTCTTATGGTTGCATCAATATTTGTTGAAGCTGGACCAGCAGCAGCAGGCTGGACTATATATCCACCCCTTAGTGCATTAGAGATAGCACAACCAGGATCTGGATTAGGTATGACATTATGGTTAGTGTCAATGGCTGTTTTTATTGCATCATCTCTTTTAGGATCTCTAAATTATATTGTCACAATTATTAATTTAAGGACTAAAGGAATGTCTTTAACAAGAATGCCATTAACTATATGGGCCTTTTTTATTACTGCAATTATTGGTGTGATTTCTTTTCCTGTTTTATTATCAGCAGCACTATTACTAATAATGGATAGGAGTTTTGGAACATCATTTTTCTTGTCAGATATTTTCATTCAAGGTGAAGTTTTACATTATCAAGGAGGTTCTCCAATTTTATTTGAACACTTATTTTGGTTCCTAGGTCATCCAGAAGTATATATCGTTTTATTACCTGCTCTTGGGATTGCTTCTGAAGTAATTGCGACCCATTCAAGAAAACCAATTTTTGGTTACAAGGCTATGGTTATGTCAATTCTTGCAATTGCCTTTTTATCAACTATTGTATGGGGTCATCATATGTTTATCACAGGAATGAATCCATTTTTAGGTTCAGTTTTTACTTTTACAACTTTACTAATTGCAATTCCATCTGCGGTTAAAGCTTTTAACTATATTACAACTTTATGGAAAGCAAATATTCAATTTAATCCACCAGTATTATTTGCAATAGCTTTTGTGTCAACTTTTATAACTGGAGGTGTAACAGGTTTAATTCTTGGGGATAGTGCGCTAGATATTAATGTGCATGACACTTACTTTGTAGTTGCTCACTTCCATTTGGTTATGGGAATTTCTGCATTGTATGGAATGCTTGCAGGAATTTATCATTGGTTCCCAATGATGTTTGGACGAATGATGAATAAAAATTTAGGCTATATACACTTCTGGGTAACGGCAATTTGTGCTTATGGTATATTTTTCCCAATGCATTTTATTGGAATGGCAGGATTGCCTAGAAGATATTATACTAATTCAAACTTTCCATTATTTGATGATTTAGCAGACACCAATACAATAATTACTGTATTTGCAATAATTGGAGCATTAATACAAATAGTTTTCTTATATAATTTTTTCCATAGTATGTATTACGGAAAAAAATCCCCTCAAAATCCATGGAATTCTACTACTCTAGAATGGACAGCATCAATGAAGCATATTCATGGAAATTGGCAAGGTAAAATTCCAGAGGTTCATAGATGGCCGTATGATTATAGTAAGCCTGGATATAAAGAAGATTTTGTCCCTCAACACATCCCACTTAAAAAAGGAGAAGAAGAGTATTAAATAGATTTTTTTCATACATTGTAGTTATGAACGAAAATTTAGATCCTTCTTCTGTTAATTTATCTACTGAAGAGAAGGAGTTTGAGAATAATTTAAGACCTAGTTCTTTTGATGATTTTAGTGGTCAGGACCAAGTTATTGAAAATTTGAAGATTTTTGTTCAAGCCTCAAATCAAAGAGGTGATGCACTAGATCATACTTTATTTCACGGCCCTCCAGGACTTGGAAAAACTACTCTAGCCCATATTTTAGCACATGAACTTGAAGTAGCAGTTAAGGTAACATCAGGCCCTGTTTTAGATAAGCCAGCCGATTTAGCAGGACTATTAACTAACCTTGAAGAAAGAGATGTTTTATTTATTGACGAAATTCATAGGTTAAGCCCAGTAGTTGAAGAATATTTATATTCTGCTATGGAAGATTATAAGATTGATATTATGATAGAGTCTGGTCCAAATGCAAGATCTGTAGAACTTAATTTAAATCCTTTCACTCTAGTTGGAGCGACGACAAGATCAGGATTATTAACTGCTCCAATGCGAGCTAGATTTGGAATTAGCAATAGACTTGAATATTATTCTGCAGAACTGTTATCTGGTATAATTGAAAGGAGTGCAAAAATTTTGGATGTAAAAATTTCAATGGAAGCGGCAATAGAAATTGCAGGGAGAAGTAGAGGTACTCCAAGAATTGCCAATTCTTTGCTTAGAAGAGTAAGAGATTTTGCTCAAATTAAAGGGGATGGAGCTATTGATATTGCTATAACTAAAAGTAGTTTAAAGGCTCTTAATGTTGATATTAATGGTCTTGATGAAATGGATAACAAAATCCTAACTACCATTATAGACAAATTCGGAGGAGGTCCTGTAGGCATTACTACCTTATCTACTGCCGTAAGTGAAAACTCTGAAACCATTGAGGAAGTTTATGAACCTTTTTTGATTCAGCAAGGCTTTATAATGAGAACGCCTAGAGGACGTCAAGTCACAGAATTGGGATATAAGCATTTAGGTAAAACTCCAAAAACTGGTCAAAAAGGATTATTCTAAAAACCTAATTTTTCAATAGTTGAAAAATAAAATTCGTTACACAGAATTAATAAAAAATGAAGCCAAAAGATTAGGCTTTATCTCTTGTGGAATAAGCAAGGCAGAATTTTTAGAGAATGAAGCTCCAAGATTAGAAAAGTGGTTAAAATCTAATATGCATGGAGAAATGAAATACATGGAAAATTATTTTGACAAACGACTAGATCCTACAAAGCTTGTAGAAGGAGCTAAAAGTATAGTTTCACTTGCATATAACTATTACCCAAATAATTTTCAAAAAGAAGGTGTTCCAAAAGTTTCTAAATATGCTTACGGCAAAGATTACCACTATGTTATAAAAGAAAAATTAAAACAACTATTGTCATATATAAAAGAAGAAGTAGGAGAGGTCTACGGAAGAGTTTTTGTTGATTCAGCGCCTATTTTAGAAAAAGCATGGGCGTCAAAAAGCGGTATAGGCTGGGTTGGAAAAAATTCAAATTTAATTACAAAGCAAGTAGGCTCATATTATTTTTTAGCAGAGATAATAATTGACTTAGATCTTGATTATGATACAATTGAGACTGACCATTGCGGAGAGTGCAGAGCATGCATAGACTCATGTCCTACAGAGGCAATAGTAGAGCCATATGTAGTTGATGGAAGTAAATGCATTTCATATTTTACAATTGAATTAAAAGAGAATATTCCTAATGAATTTAAAGGGAAATTTAATGACTGGATATTTGGATGTGATATATGTCAGGATGTTTGCCCATGGAATAAGTTTTCTAAACCACATAAAGAGCCTTTGTTTAATCCTAGTTCTAAAACAATGGATATGAGCGAAAAGCAATGGCAAGAGATTACTGAAGAAACCTTTAATAGGGTTTTTAAAAACTCCCCATTAAAAAGAGCGGGCTATAATGGTTTAAAAAGAAATTTAAATTACATTAAATAAGAATATATATGTTGCGCAGATTTAATAAATGTGTATATAATTTTAGTAAATTTGAATTTGTAAATTACTCTTATGATAACTCATGTAAAAGGAAGGTTAGTTGAAAAAGCTCCAACAAGTGTGATAATTGAATGTAATGGAATAGGTTACTTAATAAATATTTCCCTACATACTTTTTCTCAAATCCCAGATAATGAAAATTTAAAGCTATTTACACATCTTCAAATTAAAGAAGATTCCCATACTCTTTATGGTTTCTTTACAATAAAAGAAAGAGAAATCTTTAGACTTTTAATTTCTGTTAATGGAATTGGATCAAGTATAGCTAGAACTATGTTGTCATCAATTTCTCCTGATCAAATCATTGAAGCTATTTCAAGAGAAAATGTTTCGTTAATACAGTCTGTTAAGGGAATTGGATCAAAAACTGCTCAAAGGGTAATTATAGATCTTCGTGATAAAATTTTAAAAGTCTATGATTTAGACGAAGGATTTGCTTCTGTGAACAATACTAATAGAGAAGAAGCGTTATCTGCATTAGAAGTCTTAGGAATTAATAAAAAGTCATCTGAAAGACTGGTGGACAAAATTGTAATAGAAAACCCAGAAATTTCAGTTGAAAGTATTATTAAAGAGACTTTGAAAAATTTGTAACAAATTTGAATAAAATTACTTATAGTTTAATGAAAACAAGATTTTCTAGGCTTTTTTTATGTTTAGTTTTTTATAGTAGTTTTTTGATTTCTCAAGAGGCAACCAACTCTTCTATTCAAGATTCAATAGCTAATGCAGAAGGTGTTTCATTTGGTAAATTAAATTTACCACCTCCTGGAAGTTTTATCGAAAATTACGAGTATGATTCTACTACTGATATGTACTATTACAACCTAAGTGTTGGAGAATATAATATTAATTATCCTATTATTTTAAGTCCTGAGGAATATAAGAAGCTAATATTAGTTGAGGATTTAAAGGATTATTATAAATCAAAAATTGATGCAGCTGAAGGAAAAAAAGATGGAACAGATGAATTGCAGAAAAATCTAATTCCTGAGATTTATGTGAATTCAAAAATATTTGAAAGCATATTTGGAGGAAACACTATTGAAGTAGTTCCTCAGGGATCAATAGAGGTTGACTTAGGTATGTTATTTACTAAACAAGATAATCCTGCATTCTCTCCTAGAAACAGAAGCAATTTAACATTTGATTTTGATCAAAGAATTGGACTAAGTCTTCTAGGAAAGGTTGGTACAAGAGTTCAGGTTAATGCAAATTTTGACACACAGTCTACCTTTGATTTTCAAAATTTATTAAAGCTAGAATTTGAACCTACAGAAGATGACATAATACAGAAAATAGAGGTAGGTAATGTAAGCATGCCTCTTAACAGTTCTTTAATATCTGGAGCTCAAAGTTTATTTGGTTTTAAAACTCAACTAAAATTTGGAAGAACAAGAGTTACAGCAGTTTTTTCAGAACAGAAATCTGAATCAAGATCTGTGGTTTCTCAGGGTGGAGGTACAATTCAGGAATTTGAGTTTAGAGCATTAGATTATGATGAAAATAGACATTTCTTTTTAAGCCACTATTTTAAAAATAAATATGATGAAGCATTATTAAACTATCCTTTTATTAATACTAATGTTCAAATTACTAGAAGTGAGGTATGGGTTACAAATAGAACAAATCAAATTAATGATGTAAGAAATATAGTGGCATTTCAGGATTTAGGAGAATCATCAGATGTTTCTTCCTCTGTTAATATATATGCAGGCCCATCTGCTTATCCAGACAATGGAAATAATGGTTTTGATCCAACAGCTATAGGAAGTGGTTTATCACAGTTGACAGATGCAATTAGAGATATTGCAACATTACAGTCAGGTATTTTAGTTCCAAATGTAACAGAAGGATTTGGATATGGTAAATTAGAAAATGCAAAAAAATTAAGAGAAGGCATTGATTATAAGATTAATAATCAATTAGGATATATCTCATTAAATCAAAAGCTTGAAAACGATGAAATTTTAGCTGTCGCTTTTCAATACACTGTCGGAGATCAAGTTTTTCAAGTTGGTGAATTTGCTAATGATGGTGTTCAGGCTACTCAGGTATCTTTTTCTGAAACTAATACAATTGTTAATTCCAACAACCTTGTTCTTAAACTATTAAAAAGTACAGTAAGCAGCGTTGAGGAGCCAATGTGGGATTTGATGATGAAAAATATTTATAGTACTGGAGCATTTCAGTTAGAAAGGGAAGATTTTAAATTAAATATTTTCTACAATGAGTCGTCAGCATTAAATTATATAAGCCCAGTTGAGTCTACCCCTTTTCCAAACCCTCAACCAGGAGAGCCAG
Source organism: Flavobacteriales bacterium (assembly GCA_004213965.1). Lineage (GTDB taxonomy): Bacteria > Bacteroidota > Bacteroidia > Flavobacteriales > Flavobacteriaceae. The sequence continues at coordinate 12,826 of SGZI01000008.1, read as the reverse complement.
AATTAAATGAAACGCCTTTACTTAATTTATTTAATTTTGACAGATTAAATTTTAATAATGATCCTCAAATTTCTGGGGATGGCTTTTTTGATTTTGTTCCTGGGATTACTGTGATTCAAGAAAATGGTAAAATAATTTTTACCAAGTCAGAACCATTTGGTAAATATTTATTTGACAAGTTAAGACTAAGTAGCTCAGAAAATTATGAAGGAGATGAAAATAATCAAAATGACTATAATTTAAATCAAAAAAAATATGTTTATAGATCATTATATAAGTCTACTAAAACTGTTGCATTACAAGATTCAGAAAAGAATAAATTTCAAATTACAGGTAGATATAAATCATCATCTGGGGGAGGTATTCCAATTGGAGCATATAATGTTCCTAGAGGTTCAGTAACAGTTACTGCTGGGGGGAGAGTATTGGTAGAGGGAGTAGACTATACAGTTAATTATCAACTAGGAACAGTTCAAATATTAGACCCTGCCTTACAATCGTCTAATACACCTATAAATGTAAGTGTAGAAAATAATGCTGTTTTTGGCCAACAAACAAAAAGATTTTCGGGATTCAATATTGAGCATGAGTTTAGTGAGAAATTTATAGCCTCAACTACTTTATTAAATTTAAATGAAAGGCCTTTAACTCAAAAAGCAAATTATGGAACAGAGCCAATAAATAATACAATTTTTGGTTTTGACGCTAATTTTTCTTCTGAAATACCATTTTTAACAAGACTAGTAAATAAGCTGCCAAATATAGAGACGGAAGCTCCTTCTAATTTATCTGTTCGTGGAGAGTTAGCATATTTAATACCTGGCGCTCCTAAAGGAAATAATTTTAATGGTGAAGCTACTTCTTATATTGATGATTTCGAAGGATCACAAAACGTAATAGATCTTATATCTCCTCAGTCTTGGTATTTATCTAGTAGGCCAAGAGACCTAGGCATGGTCTATAATGAAGGAGATGAAGATAATAATGGAATTCAAAATGGTTTTGATAGAGCTTTATTAAATTGGTATACAATAGACCCTGTATTTTATAGTAGTCAAAGACCAGCTGAAATAAATGATGAAGACATATCAAATCTATATACTAGAAGAATTTTTATTGATGAAATTTTTCCTCAGGTAGACCTAGTACAAGGGCAGACTACTGTAATTAATTCTCTTGACTTAAATTTTTATCCAACAAAAAGAGGCCCATATAATATGGATAGTGATGCCGTTGGAGAAAACTTAGATGATCCTCAGAATAGTTGGGGGGGTATTACTAGACTAATAAATACAACTGATTTTGAGCAATCAAATGTTGAGTATATAGAGTTTTGGCTAATGGATCCATTTTTAAATGACTCTGAAAATAATGGAGGAAAATTAACCTTTAATTTAGGAAATATATCAGAAGATGTTATAAAGGATGGGAGGAAACAATATGAAAATGGACTTCCTGAAGATGGAGATATTAGTCTTCTGCCACAGACTATATGGGGTACGGTTGTCCCACAGAATCAATCACTAATTTATTCTTTTGCTTCATTAGGTCAGGAGAGAATAAATCAAGATATCGGACTTGACGGATATGATGATCAAGAGGAAGCAATTGCATTCCCAAATTTTGCAGATCTTCAGGATCCAGCAAATGATAATTACAAATATTTTTTAAATCAGTCAGGAAATATTTTTGACAGATACAAAATGTATAATGGACTAGACGGAAACTCTCCTGAAACCATTTCTAATACTGATAGGGGTTCATCATCTCAGCCTGATGTTGAAGATATTAACAGAGATAATACTATGAATACTATTGACAGCTATTTTGAGTATGAATTAAATATTACTCCAAATAGTTTAGCTGATATTAATAATGAATTTATAAAAGATAGAAAAGAAAAAAATGTAACACTTCCTAATGGAACTTCTGAATTAGTTAAATGGTATCAATTCAGAATACCTGTAAATGAGCCTACAAATGAAATTGGAGGTATTACAGATTTTAGATCTATTAGATTTATTAGAATGTATTTAAATGAATTTTCAAAAAATACAATTTTTAGATTTGGATCACTTGATTTAGTAAGAAGTGATTGGAGAAAATATTTATTGACATTAGATGAAGAAATAGACAATAATAATGATAATACAGATTTTTCAACTGGAACTATTGGTATACAAGAAAATGAAGAAAGTTATGTTTCTCCTCCAGGGGTTGAAAGAGAACAATTTAATAATAACAACACTATTGTAAGACAAAATGAGCAATCATTAGTTTTAAATGTATGTGATCTTGAGCCTGAAGATTCTAGAGGGGTGTACAAAAATTTAAATGTTGACATGAGGCAATTTAAAAGAATCAGAATGTTCATACATGCAGAGGATGGGTTATCGCCTGGATTAACTGATGGAGATATAGTTGGGTATGTTAGATTAGGAAATGACTTATCTGAAAATTATTATCAAATAGAAATTCCTCTAAAAAAATCATCCTCAGGATCATTGAACCCTCAAGTTGTTTGGCCCTTAGTTAATGAAATTAATTTACCCATAAGTGCTCTTGAAGCAATAAAATCTAATGCAATATTTAATGGGACTTTAGGAAATCAAGATGCTACTTTTTACAATGTTATAAATGATATAGTAAGTGAAGATCCTGTAAATGAATTTTCAGAATATGATTTAGGTCAACACAGAGTTGCTATAAAAGGTAATCCAAATTTTGGAGATATTAGAGCATTAATGGTAGGAGTTAAAAATCCTAGACAAGATAACATGAATGTTTGTGCTGAAGTATGGTTTAACGAATTAAGATTATCTGATATGGATAATAAGGGAGGCTGGGCTGCTACATTAGCATTAGATTCAAATATTGCTGATTTTATGACAATAAGTGCAACCGGAAGACAAAGCACAAATGGATTTGGATCTATAGAACAAGGGCCAAGTGAAAGGGATAAAATTGATAAGAAACAATACGATATAGTTTCTAATATAAATGTAGGTCAGCTTTTTCCAAAAAAATGGGGATTAAATATTCCTTTTAATTATGGTCAAGGTGAAGAATTAATAACTCCAGAATATGATCAGCAATATAGAGACATAAAATTAAATTCCAGATTAGATGCTGCAGAAACTCAGGAAGACAAAAACACTATTTTGCAACAATCTGAAGATTACACAAAACGAAAGAGTATTAATTTAATTGGTGTAAGTAAACAAAAAACTGGAGATAGCAAACCTAGATTTTATGACATAGAAAATTTTACTTTTAATTATTCATATAATCAAATAGAACATAGGGATTATGAAATTGAAAGTATGCTAGATCAAAATATTAGAGCAGGAGCTAGCTATAATTTTAATTTTAATTCCCCAAAATTAGAGCCATTTAAAAATAATGACTCATTGTTTACCGGAAAGTATTTTAAAATTTTGAAAGATTTTAATTTAAATCTTCTGCCATCTAATTTGTCAATAAACACGGATTTTATTAGGCAGTTTAATAAACAGAAGTTTAGAGATATTGATTTGGGGGAAGGAAATCTTGAAATGCAAGAGTTATTCAGAAGAAATTATACATTTGATTTCCAATATAGCTTTTCATATCCAATTTCAGATGGACTAAATCTTAATTATTCAGCGGCTAATAATAATATTGTTAGAAATTATTTTGTTGATGACATAATTAATGGAAGTCAGGATCCTAGCTTAGACGTATGGAATAGATTCTTTGATATAGGAGATCCAAATAGACAAACACAGCAGCTTGCCATTAATTATCAATTACCAATTGACAAGATTCCAACTTTTAGTTTTATTAGAGCAATGTATTCATACACAGGTGATTTTCAATGGCAAAAAGGATCTGATCTATTTGGAAATATTACCCTTAATGGACAGGTTTATGATTTAGGTAATACTATTTCAAATGCAAATACTCACAATTTTAACGGGACTTTTGACATGTCTAAATTCTATAAATATATTGGTCTAACAAAGAATAATTCTAGTGCTAAATCTGGACCTGGTTTTGCAAATCAAAATAATACAGCCAATAATAAGAAGAAAAAAACAACACCTTTTGTGAACTCGTTAATTGAATTGATAACAGCAGTTAAAAGAATACAATTTAATTATTCAGAAAATAATGGAACTTTTCTTCCGGGATATTTACAAACACCTGATTTTATAGGGTCTTTTAAACCTACATTTGGATATACATTTGGTAGTCAGCGTGATGTTAGATATTTAGCAGCTAGAAATGGATGGCTAACTGTTTTCCCAGAATTTAACCAACAATATTCAGAGGTAACTAATAAGAATTTAACTTTTTCAGCAAATGTAGTGCCAGTAAAAGATTTAAAAATTGATTTAACCGGAGGCAGAACCTACTCTAGAAATTTCACTGAGAATTTTAACACAATAGATATTGATAATAATGGAATCAGTGATGATTATAATTCCCTTATTACAAATACTTTAGGGAACTTTAATATTTCTACTATGCTGATAAAAACAGCATTTTCAGCTAGTGATGAAAACAGTTCTGAAACATTTGAAACTTTTAGAAACAATAGGTTAATTATAGCAAGACGTTTAGCTATAAATGCAGGAATTGATTTTGCTAACCCAAATAATTTTGAGAATGGAGATCTAAGCGGCTTTCCATTAGGATATGGAAAAACAAACCAATCAGTTTTATTACCTGCTTTTCTTTCAGCATATTCTGGCGCTGATCCAAATAATGTTAGTTTAGGAGCATTTAGAGATGTGCCTATTCCAAATTGGACACTAAGGTATACAGGCTTTATGAGACTAAAATGGTTTAAAAAGAATTTTAAGAGATTTTCTATAACTCATGGATATAATTCTACATATACGATCAATCAGTTTAGGTCTAATTTAGATTATCAGCCAGGCAACCCAGAGTTGGACTTTATATCTCAGGACCCGGATGTTTTAGATCAATCTAACAATTATAAAAATGAATTTCTTTATAGTAATATTAATTTAATGGAGCAATTTAGTCCACTATTTAAATTAGATATGGAAATGAAAAATTCATTAAAAATATTAGCAGAGATTAGAAAAGATAGATTGCTCTCATTAAGTTTTGATAATAATTTATTGACTGAGATTCAAGGCAATGAATATATTATAGGCTTAGGTTATAGAATTAAGGACCTTCAAATCAGATCTAGATTGGCAGGAGCAAGACAATTAATAAAAAGTGATTTAATAATGAAAGCAGATTTTTCTATTAGGAATAATAAAACAATTGTTAGATATTTGGATCTGGATAATAATCAGGTAACATCTGGTCAAACAATTTTGAATTTTAAATATTCTGCGGATTATGCATTTAGTAAAAATTTAACTGGGATTTTCTATTTTGACTATTCTTTCTCAGATTATGCAATTTCTACGGCATTTCCGCAAACTACTATTAGGTCAGGATTTACTATGAGATATAACTTTGGAAACTAAATGAAAATATAATGCAGACACCTTTAAATTTAAAATACACTAAAGATCATGAATGGGTATCCATAGAAGGCAATATTGCTACTGTTGGAATTACTGATTTTGCTCAAAGAGAACTAGGAGATATTGTATACATTGAAGTGGAAACACTAGGAGAATCATTAAATGCTGATGATGTATTTGGTACAGTTGAAGCTGTTAAGACAGTTTCAGATTTATTTATTCCTATCAGTGGTAAAATAATTGAATTCAATGAATCTTTAGATAGCTCTCCTGAAGAAGTTAATAGCGATCCTTATGGAAATGGATGGATGGTTAAGATAGAAGTTAATGATGATCAAGAATTAGATAATTTACTATCAGCTGAAGATTATAAAGACCTTATTGGTGAAAGCTAAAACAAATTTATTTATTGCGCTTTCATTTTCAGTTCTTATAATATTTGCTTCACTTATAAAAATTGAATCAGACACAAATATTATACATATAGATAAAATTATTCATTCAGGAATTTATTTTGTTTTCTGTATAATATGGTATGCTCCGATTAGAGAATTATTTAAAAAACAAGCACTTCTCTACGTATTTTTATTTTCAATATTCTATGGGATATTAATGGAATTATTTCAAGGAAATTTAACATCTTATAGAAACTTTGAATTGGAAGATATTTTGTCTAACATAATAGGATCATTAATTGCCTGTGGTTTCCTGTTTTTAAAAAACAACATTAAAAAATCATAATCTCTTGTTTTTTACTTAAATAATTGGTTATTTTACTTTTCAACTATTGAAAAATGCAGATTAAAAAAAATCCAAACGTAGATGTAGCAAGAAATAGCTCACTATATTTTGCTATTGGTTTAGCACTTATGGTGTTCTTATCTTATGGAGCTATAAACTATAAGGTATATGACAAATCTGATTTAGATTTAGGCAAGGTCAACATGGATTTATTAGATGAGGAAGAGGTCCCTGTTACGGAACAAATAGTTCCACCACCTCCACCTCCTCCACCGCCACCAGCTCCTGAGGTTATTGAAATAGTTGAGGATGAAGAGGAGATTGAGGAAACTGTTATTGAATCTACCGAAACAGATCAAGAAGAAGAAATAGACATTGAAGATATTGAGGTAGAGGAATTTGAAGATGTTGAAGTTCCTTTTGCAGTAATTGAAAATGTACCCGTTTTCCCTGGATGTGAGAAAGGAAATAATGAAGCTAAAAGAAAATGCATGTCTGAGAAGATAGCCAAGTTTGTCCAAAGAAAATTCAATACTGAATTAGCTGGAGATTTAGGATTAACCGGAAGACAAAGAATTAGTGTTATTTTTAAGATTGACAGAACCGGAAGTGTTACGGGCGTAAGGGCTAGAGCACCACACCCAAGATTAGAAAAAGAGGCCCAAAGAGTTATTAATCTGTTGCCAAAAATGAAGCCTGGAAGACAAAGAGGAAAAGAAGTAATTGTTCCTTATTCATTGCCAATTATTTTTCAAGTTCAGGATTAAAAAAATCAATTACTTTAATCTTATTTAAGTTTGTCTAATTAGATATTAGACTTATATTTGAATTTCAAATTTTTTATTTTTTGTAATCAATAATGCTGAGCATAAAATCTCTATATGATTTAACAAAATTTAGACTTTCACTAAGTGTAGTTTTCTCTTCATTTATTAGCTACATGTTGGGCTACAAAGAATTTGATATTAAAGTTTTGTCGTTATTAATGTTTGGAGGTTTCTTTGTTGTCGCAGCATCAAATATTTATAATCAGATTATTGAAAAGGATTTAGATGCCTTGATGGCTAGAACTAAAAACAGACCACTACCAACAAATAAAATTTCTGTAAATACAGCTTTAGTTTTAGCAGTATTATCAACTATTATTGGATTATTCATGTTATATATGATTAACTCAAAGGTTGCACTACTTGCTGCAGTATCTATTTTTTTATACGCTTCTGTATATACCCCACTAAAATTAGTTACACCTTTATCAGTTTTTGTTGGAGCAATTCCTGGAGCTTTGCCTTTCATGTTAGGCTGGGTCGCTGCAACTGGAGAAATTGGTATTGAGGCAATTATGCTATTTTTAATGCAATTTTTTTGGCAATTTCCACATTTTTGGTCTATTGGATGGATGCAAAATAAGGATTATGAAAATGCTGGATTTAAGATGCTCCCAACAGGGAAAAAGGATAGGGCTACTACTTCACAAATATTATTTTATTCTATATGGGCAGTGCTTATGTCAATAATACCAGCATTTAATCTTACAGGAGATTTGTCTCTGAGTATTTATGGATTATTTATTGTTTTACTTATAGGATTAGTCTTAATTTATTATGCAGTTAAACTGTTTAATCATAGTACAGATCTAAATGCAAAAAAATTAATGTTAGCAAGTGTATCTTATTTAACTTTGATGCAGATTGTGTTATTGTTTGATAAAATTTTAAGATAAATGGATAATAATAGAAATATGAAAGAAAACAATGCACGTGCTTTAAAAATGATGCTTTGGCTAGGTATTGCTTCTTTAATTATGACTTTTGCAGGCTTTACAAGCGCTTTTATTGTTAGTAAATCTCGTGAGGATTGGATATTAAATTTTGAACTACCTTCAGCCTTTACTTATAGTTTAGCCATAATTATCATTAGCAGTTTAACTTTAATTTTAGCTCGAAGGGAATTATTAAAAAATAATTATAGAGTTACTACTATCTATTTATGTATTACATTATTCTTAGGAGTTTCTTTTGCTGTTAGTCAGTTTATAGGATTTAATGAAATTATTGAAAATGGTTATCATTTTACAGGCCCAACAAGTACTATAACTACATCATTTATTTTCTTAATTGCCTTTGTCCATCTTGTCCATGTGTTGGCAGGAATACTGGTACTTTTATTTGTAATATTTAACAATTCAAAAAGAAAATATTCACAAAATAATTTTTTAGGATTTGAATTGGCATCAATTTTTTGGCATTTCATTGACATTTTGTGGATTTACTTGTTTTTATTTTTAGTTTTCTTCAGATAAAATAGTTATTTTTGTCACGCTTAAAATGATATGATATATGAGTTCTTCAGTTAATGTTTCATCAAGCGAAAATACATGGGGTGGCGGAAATAAACCAATGAATGCTTCTTATGGGAAGTTAATGATGTGGTTTTTCCTAGTTTCAGATGGATTAACATTTTCTGGATTCATAGCAGCTTATGGTTTTGCAAGATTTAAGTTTTTAGATTCTTGGCCTATTGCTGATGAAGTATTCACTCACGTTCCTTTTTTACATGGCCAGGAGCTACCAATGATATATGTTGCATTTATGACCTTTGTTTTAATTATGTCATCTGTCACAATGGTTTTAGCTGTTGATGCAGGACATCAAATGAAGCAATCTAAAGTAGCTTTTTATATGCTGCTTACAATTATTGGAGGTGCAATATTCGTTGGATCTCAGGCTTGGGAATGGGCAACTTTTATTAATGGAGATTATGGTGCTGTAAAAACAAAAGGAGGAAATATCTTGCAATTTGTTGATTCACATTCGCATCACAGAGTTGCATTACATGATTTTGCTCATAAACATCATACTGATAGAGTTCAGCATGAAGAAACAAACGGTCTTTGGTTTTATGATGAAGGAACATTACCTGAATATTCTATTGCAGAAGTAATAGAGGGAATGGAAGCATCTCCTAATGTTTTGGTAAGAACACAAACATTAAATAAAGATGGGGAGAAAACTATTTTATCTAGAGATGAATCTTTAAATATTTTAAGAGCCCACGGACAATCAATTGTTACTGGAGCTAATTTATATGAAAATGAATATGGAGTACCTTTATTTGCAGATTTTTTCTTTTTTATAACTGGCTTCCATGGATTTCACGTCTTTTCTGGAGTAGTATTAAATATTATAATATTCTTTAATGTTATTTTAGGTACATATGAGAGGAGAGGTCATTATGAAATGGTTGAAAAAGTTGGACTGTATTGGCACTTTGTAGATTTGGTCTGGGTATTTGTATTCACATTCTTTTATCTTGTTTAATAAATATATAGATGGCACATCAAGAACATGATTTGACGATTTTTAGAGGATTAATTAAGTTCAAAAACATTACTCAAAAAATATGGGGAGTACTGCTCTTACTTTCAATTGTAACTGCAGTCGAAGTTGCTCTTGGTATATATAAGCCAGACGCTCTTATGTCATATATCCCTTACTTAAACATGAAGATTCTTAATCTTATTTTTATAGTACTTACTATTGTAAAAGCATATTATATTACCTGGGATTTTATGCATATGAGAGATGAAACTAAGCTTCTTAGAAGAGTCGTGGTATGGACTTTTATTTTTCTTGTTTTATATCTAGTTTGGATCTTAATTCAAGAGGCTGGATATATTTTTGATATAGACTCAATTGACTATATAAAACGAGATTTTTAATTTTTTACATTTTCAATTTTAGTGAAAAAAGATTTTATTAGAAAATGGTTTTATTTAGGAGTGCTATTTCTACTTCCAGTTATTTTTTTGCTTTTTCTATATCCTTCAACTCACAATTACATCCCACTGGATATAGTAAAGACTAATGTAAATGATGTCGATGATTTTAATTTTTTTGATGATAAAAAGACCTTATTTAAAGACAATATAACAGTCCTTTCCTTTTTAGGAAATGAACCTATGAACAATATTACTTCTGTATTAAACTTGAAGGAATTAGTGTATGATAAGTTTAGAGGATTTAAGAAATTTCAAATATTAACTATATCAACTTCAGGAACTGAAGTAGTTTTAGAAGAAGTAAAAAAAGAAATTCAAAAAGCAGATGAACTAAAATATTGGTACTTTGCTACAGGAACACCTGAGCAGATTCAAAAATTATATAGCTCTTTAATTAATGACATTGAATTAGACACCACTCTAGCTACTAATCGAGTTTTTATAATAGATAAATTATATAATCAACGAGGGAGAATTGATGATAGAACTGAAACAGAGGTAGAAAAAGGCAAGAAACTCTATGGACTTTATTCATATAACTCTATAAAGATTTCTGAAATTAAAAATAAAATGAGCGATGATATGAGAATTTTATTTACTGAATATAGACAAAAAAGAAAGGGTAAGTTTGACTCAAATAATAGAAGAATACAAAATTTAGAAACCATTGAAAACTAGAAATAACTCATATATTGGCGTCTCATTTATCATTTTAATTTTTGGAATTATTTTTATCCCAAAAATTGTTGATAGAATTCAGAACAATGATATTGTAAGGAGTGATAGTAGAAGTATCAAAATAGACAATTTAATTACTGATTCAGAGCCTTTGCCATTTTTAGAAATCAATGGAGAGAAAAAGAAAGTACCTGCTTTTAACTTTATAAATCAAAATGGAAATAGAATAACTAATAGTGATTATTATGGCAAGGCATATGTCGTTGAGTTTTTCTTTACTACATGCACAACGATTTGTCCAATAATGAATAATAATCTTGTGCATCTTCAAAACAATTTAAAAAATTATAAAAATTTCGGAATTGCTTCATTTTCTATTAATCCAGAATATGATACAATAGAAATATTAAAAGATTATGAAAGGGAGTATGGGATAACCAATGAGTCTTGGCATTTGTTAACTGGAAATAAGGATGAAATATATAGTCTAGCTAATAATGGATTTAATTTATATACAGCTTCAGGCAATCAATTTGTAGATGGTTTTGAGCATTCTGGATATTTTGCTCTTGTAGATAAGGATGGCTATATTAGATGTAGAATTGATGAATTAGGAAATCCAAAAATTTACTATCGTGGATATATAGCAATTAAAGATAAATATGATGTTGATGGGGAAGAAGAGGAAATATCAATGCTACAAGAAGATTTACTAAAATTAATTAATGAATAATGGGATCAAATAAATTAAGGGTTTATAATAAATTAATTGTTGCAGTATCAATATTAGTTCCTGTAGTTGTTGCTATACTATTTACAGTTAGAATTCCTAATGTGGAGCCTCTTAGTTTTTTACCACCTATCTACGCGTCAATTAATGGACTAACAGCTATTCTATTAATTATTTCAGTTCAATTAATAAAGAAAAAAAAGAGAAAGCTCCATGAACTTTTAATGAAAATATGTATCGGGCTATCACTACTTTTTTTAGTAATGTATATTGCATATCATATGACAAGTGATCCTACACCTTATGGAGGTGAGGGGGCAATAAAATATATATATTTTTTCATTTTAATCTCCCACATACTACTTTCAATTGCTGTAATCCCTTTTGTTTTAATTACTTATGTAAGAGCAATTACTAATGATATTGTATTGCATAAAAAAATTGCAAAAATTACATTTCCTCTATGGCTCTATGTAGCTGTAACAGGTGTAATAGTCTATTTAATGATCTCTCCTTATTACTAGTATGAATAAGTTAAAAGTTTTAATATTAGTTTTCTATTTTAATGTGACTGATCTTTTTAGTCAATGCGCTATGTGTAGAGCAGTACTAGAGACTCAAGAAGATCAAAGTATTTCAGCTGGATTAAATGATGGTATAATGTATTTAATGGCTATTCCTTATATCCTTGTAGCAGTTATGGGTTTTATTCTCTACAAAAAATTCAAAAAATAATTTTTTTTAAAATTTTAACATGTAACCTTTGCGTATCATTAAAAAAATGTTAAGTTTGCGTTACATTAATAAAAAAATAAAATATAATTATGGAAAATTTAATACCAATATTCGGAATACTAACAGGGATAATTGTTCCAATAGCTGTATTTCTTTGGCTATATCATGACGCAAAACATAAGAGACAAACTGTGCTAGAGATTGCTAAACACATAGATGATCCAGATAAATTAGAGGAGCTTTTGCATATTTTTGATGAAAGGAAAGATGAGCCAATAGATTATCGCAGAAATGGAGTTATAACAATATTTGTTGGTGTTGGTCTCTATTTCTTTGGCTATATAGCACTTGGAAGTATGTTAAAAGGTGTTGGAGTTTTAGTAGGATTAATAGGTGTAGGAACTTTGATTGCAGGATACCTTTATCCAAACACTAGTGAAGAACTAACTAATGCTGTTGATGAATTTGAAAAAAAATAGTTTTGAGCAGAAATCACAAAAAACTATTAAATAATCTTGAAGAAATTAGAAAATCAGCAGGATTAACTCAGCAAAAACTTTCAGACAGCGCAGATGTTTCAAGAAAAAGTATCAATGCAATTGAAAATGGAATTTATGTTCCTTCAACTGTTCTTTCATTAAAAATTGCAAAAACTCTTAAATGCAAAGT
>SGZI01000007.1 GCA_004213965.1 Flavobacteriales bacterium | reverse complement strand
AACACAATTTGAATATGTAAGTTCTGATGGATCTCCATTAAACTTAACAATAGATTCTGGAGCAATAGAAAACGGATGGGATGAATTATTAATTTTGGACTCAGATGGTGTAACACAATTATACTATGGATATGGTAATGCTGGAGATATTTCTGGATTAACATTCCAGTCAAGTGGAGATACAATATATTTTGCCATCCAGTCTGATGGCTCTATTAGTTGTGGCTCAGGAAGTGCTGCATATGCTGGTGGTATTGACTATACTGTGGCTTGTGCTACATGTACAAACCCAATAGCAGAATATACCGTTATTGATGATTGTGCCAATGGAGATCAATTCCTAATTGATGTCAATATAATAAGCATGGGAGATGCGCAATCCCTAACAATATCTGATAATTATGGAACAGCTACTGGCCAGGCTACACAAACTGGAACAGTACAAATGGGACCATACCCGTTTTTTAATAGTATAGAAATAACCGTATCTAATGATCAAGACGTAAACTGTGTGATTGGCAGTAATCCAATTCTAATGTATGCTTGTCCTCCAGCAAATGACAATTGTGATCAAGCTACTGTAATTACTCCTAACTCTGATTCATCATGTACAGAATCAGCTTCTGGAGATCTAGTTGGAGCAACCCCTTCTCCAGAAGGGAATACATGTGGTGGTTCTGCTGATGATGACGTGTGGTTTGAATTCACCGCTACATCAGAAAATCATGCCATAACTATCTATAATATAGTGGGTAATACACAAGACTTATATCATGTGTTATATGAAGGAAGTCAGTGTGATGATTTAACTCAAATTTATTGTAGTGATGCAGATGATAGTGTAGCAAATGGATTAACTATAGGCAATACCTATAGTATAAGAGTGTATTCATATACTGCTGCTCTATTAGACTATTTAACATTTGATATATGTGTTTATACAATCCCTCCTCCAATAACAACAAGTGCAACAGAATATACAGTGGAAGAAATTGTGACAGAAGTTTTAATAAATTCTGAATGTAACCAAGCATTTAATGTTACCTATAGTACTGGAACTGATTATGGCAGCACAAATGGAATAGGATATTTTGAGTCAAATGGCTCTACATGGCCTTTTGAAAGTGGCCTAATTATGACCTCTGGTGATATTGCAAATGCAGTAGGCCCAGAAAGTGGAGTGATTAGTGATGGAACATATGCCTGGGTGGGAGATGCTGATTTGGAAGCTGCTATTCCTGGATTAAATGCTGGAGACACAAACAATGCCTCAATCCTTGAGTTTGATTTTGTTCCTGTAACAGACCATATGAGCTTTGACTTTATATTTGCAGCTGAAGAATATGGAACATTTCAGTGTACATTTACGGATGCTTTTGCATTCCTATTAACAGATACTGCTGGGGTTACTACAAATCTTGCAATTGTCCCAGGCACTACTGATGCTATTTCTGTTCTATCTGTCAGAGATGATGAATGGAATGCTAGTTGTCCATCAGTAAATGAAGAGTTCTTCGGAAATTATTATGGTCCTGGAGGGTTAGCGCCTCTAACAAGTCCTACAAATTTTATTGGACATACCATTCCTATGACTGCTGAAGCTGATGTTATACCAAATGAATTATATCATATAAAATTAATTGTAGCAGATGATGGTGACACGTTATACGATTCAGCAGTATTTATTGATGCTGGAAGTTTTGATATTGGAAGCTTAGACCTTGGAGAAGATGTTTTACTTTCTTCAGGAAACGCATTATGTCAAGGACAAGAAATGACTTTGAATGCAGGAGGATTGCCTAATAATTCTACCATTGCATGGTACATGGATGGGAATTTAATTGAAGGAGAAAACGGAGTTAACTTAACTGTAAGTGAAACAGCTTTTTATAGCGCAACTATAACAATTGATAATACAGATTGTGCATACTCAGATGAAATTTTAGTTGAATTCTTTCCTACTCCAGATATTTCTGCAGTTGAAGATAACATATTAAAATGTGCAAATGAATCTTATATTCTTGAAGTAGATGTAGCTAATAGTGCTCAGATGAATTCATTAACATATATATGGTCATTGGATGGTGTAGATTTACAATGGGGGTCTGATAATACATATAATTTAGATGAAATTGCAGAAGAATCTGGCGAATTCATTGTAACAGTATTTGATGACACAACTTATTGTTGGGGTCAAACTACTATTCAAGTAGGTTTCTATGAGAATAGCTATTGTATTGATCTTCCTCAGGGACTATCACCAAATGGAGATGGGTATAATGATTGCTTAATTCTTGATCATCTTGAAGATAGAGAAGATATTGATAAAATAGAAGTGTTTAACAGATATGGAACAAAAGTATATGAGTTAAACGAATACATAGATCAATGGTGTGGTAGAGATCAAGACAATGAGGAATTGCCAGTTGGAACGTATTTTTATATTATATATTTTAACTCAGATAAAGAGCCAATAACAAGTTGGATATATTTAAATTATTAACAAGTCAAGAAGTAAAAAAATGAAAAAAAATATTATAATTCTGTTACTTTTCTTTTTTGCATTATCAATTAATGCTCAACAAGACCCTCAGTATACTCAGTATATGTATAATATGAATGTTATTAATCCTGCATATGCTGGTTCAAGTGATTTAACAAGTATTGGGGTTCTTTATAGAGATCAATGGGAAGGTTTAGAAGGAGCTCCAAAGACAGGAACCATGAACATACATTTTCCTGCAGGAAGAAATGTTGGACTTGGATTCTCAGCTATTTCAGATAAAATTGGACCAGTTAGTGAAACAAATTTATATGTTGATTTCTCCTATACGCTAAACTTAGCAAATGATAATAGACTTGCTTTTGGAATTAAAGCTGGAACAACTTTTCATGATATAGGGTTAATTGGTCTTGATCTGATTGATCCAAACGATCCATTTTTTGCTAATGATATAAATGACAACACTGCTAATTTTGGAGCTGGTGTGTATTTTTATAAACCTAATAAATATTATGTTTCAGTCTCTGTTCCTAATATATTAGAATCAGTACACTTGGATAGCAATGATTTTAATATAGGTTCAGAAACTCAGCATCTCTTTGCTGCTGCTGGTTATGTTTTTGATATCAATGAAGACTTTAAACTTAAACCGCACGTATTTATGAAATATGCTTTTGACAGCCCTGCAAGTATTGATTTAAATGCAAATTTATTTATGTATGATTTTGTAGAATTTGGGGTGGGATATAGAACAGACGATTCAGTAACAGCAATGATTAATTTTCTAGTTTCTCCTTCAATTAGAATAGGGTATGCTTATGACAGTATCCAGTCAGAACTTAGTTTTTTAACAAAAGCATCACATGAAATTTTTATAAACTTTGATATAAACTTTAGAACTAAGGTGTCAAGATCACCAAGATATTTCTAATTATATAATATAATAACATGAAAAAAATACTTACACTTTTAATTATTACATTAATCAGTTTTTCTCCAATAATTGGTCAAAATAATTTAACTAAAAAAGCTGACAAGTTATTTGATAGACTAGAATTTGTAAAAGCAGCTGATGAATATTTAAAAATAGCGAATAAAGATTCAGAGGATTATTATGTAATTAGTCAATTGGCAGAATCCTATTATAATATATTTAATACTGTTGAAGCTGAAAAATGGTATAGTAAAATTGTTGACTCATCATCAGATGCAGAAGTGATTTATAAATATGCACAAATGTTAAAAGCAAATGGGAAGTATAAAGAATCAAATGTTTGGATGAATAAATTTGCAGACATGAGGCCATATGACAATAGGTCGACTGCATTCAAAAAAGACCCAAATTATCTAACCAAAATAATTAACAAAGGCAAAAGGTTTAATGTTCAAAATTTAGATATTAATAGTGAATACTCTGATTTTGGAGGTGTCCTTTTTGAAGATAACATATACATAACATCTGCAAGAAATGATAAGGGGAGAAAATATGGATGGAATAATGAACCTTTTTTAGATATCTATAAATTTGATGTTGATCAAGGGTCATATTTGAATGAGCAAATATTAGAAGATGTTATAAATACAAAATATCATGAGGGGATGGTTGCATTTAGTCCTGATGGGGAAACAATGTACTTTACTCGTGAAAGTCTATTTGATAAATCATATTATAAAGATTCTCTAAACTATAATCAGATGGGAGTTATTCATCTTTATAAAGCTACTCGATGTATTAAAAAACATATTACATGGAAAGATAATGGGAAATGTAAGTTTTCGCATGAGTGGAGTAATGCTACCCGTTTAGAAATTAATAGCCCAAATTATTCAATCAAAAATCCATCTCTTAGTTGTGATGGGGAAATCATCTATTTTTCATCTGATATGCCTGGAGGGTATGGTAATTTTGATATATATAAAGGTGAAATTGATAGTATTGGAAATATAAGTAATGTTAAAAACCTGGGGCAAAAAATAAATACTGAAGGTCAAGAAATGTTCCCACATGTTTGCTGTGATAACATACTATATTTTTCATCTGATGCACATTTAGGCTTAGGTGGTATGGATGTTTTTTATACCAAACCAGTTGACGGGAAATGGACAGCTCCAAGAAATGTTGGAATTCCAGTGAATAGTAATGCAGATGATTTTGCATTTATTCTTGCTGAAAACTGTGAAGATGGATTTGTTTCATCTAATAGATCTGGAGGAAAAGGAAGTGATGATGTTTATGCTGTAAAAAAATTATTACCGCTATGTGATATTTTACTGACTACAAATATTCTGGATTCTAAAACAAAAGAGCCTATTTCATTTGCTACTACATCTATTTCAGATAATACAGGCATAGTTGATAATACCAAAATGACCTCTGAAAAAGGATTAGCTGAATTTATGATTGAATGTGAAGATAAAATTCAATTAACGGTAAGTAAAACAGGGTATGAAAGTAAAATGCTTGATCTTACTTTTACTGATATTCCTCCACCAGTATTGGATGTGTATTTAGATCCTATTGAAGAAATAATAGTAGAGGAAAAAATAAATCTAAATCCAATATATTTTGATTTTGACAAATCTAATATTACAAATAAAGCAGCATTTGAATTAGATAAACTTGTTGCTATAATGGAGAAATATCCAGAAATGATTATTAGAGCAGAATCTCACACTGATTCTCGCGGCCCAGCTTCATATAATAAAGGGCTTTCTGATAGAAGAGCAAAATCTACTGCACAATATGTTATTTCTAAAGGAATAAGTGAAGACAGAATAACTGGAGTTGGGAAAGGTGAAGAAGAGCCTAGAGTTGATTGTAGTCAAGGATGTTCAAAAGAAGAACATGCTCAAAACAGAAGATCAGAATTTATAATAGTATCAAGATAAATTATAATTAAAAAAGCCTCCACTATATGGAGGCTTTTTTTAGCTAATAAAATTTTGTTATTAGTTAGCAATTCTAATATTGTCAATTTCGTAACTCCCATCAATATCAGAGTCGCCACCTCCAACATATTTAAATGCAAAATTCACTGTTCCTTCTGCGCAAGAGAGGTCTACAATTCCTGAATCAAACCAGTCGCCATAAAAATCAGAATCAGCGGTGATGTATGCAGCAGGAACAACACCCCATTCTGCACTTGAAATACCTTCAGTAGTACCATCCCAGTTTTTAGAAAATTGTAACTCTAATGTACTGCCATCGGAGTAGCTATTGGATGTTTGGAATGTTAAGGTCGCATTAGGGTTTGCTGTTAAATCAATTGCAGGAGTAATTAACCAAGCAACAGAACTAGCATCTCCTGATTGATAGGAGCCGATTCTAACGGAAACTCCTAAAGAAGGATTCGATCCACTACCAGAATAAGCTTCAAATGTTTCAGTGCCCGATTCAATATAGTTAGTCCATCCGTTCCCCGAAACTGAAGTATAAGGATCTTGTGCTTCAAAATCATCTTGAAATAAAATATTAGATCCTTCGGCACTGGCAAGCCCGCAATCAATGACAGGAGGGTCACATCTTGGAGAATCAAAAACTACATCATCTTTTGAATTTAACATAATAACTAGGTCATCACCAAAATAATCTTTACTCAATACTCCAGACAAAGTACCACTTCCATCAGTTGGTAATAGATTCTGATCAAAGTTAGCATATGCACTAGTCTCAAGTTTAGGAGCATAAGGGTTAAATGTTCCTACACAAGTTTCTAAAGCTCTTTGAGTATCATAATCTTCATATGGATCTACATATGTCAAACCTGAAAGATTATTTGGAAATTGTACAGATTCTATACTAATAAATTGACCTATATGAGAGGCATCAATCTCCGGTAAAGTTAAACTAAGAGGTATAATCTCAAAAGTATTTGAAGACCTTAAAATAACTTCAGAAGCAAAATTTTCATTAAGTTCTTCAATCTCATTCCCATTAAGACTTCCTCCAATAGTTAAAACACTATCACCATGTGTAGGTCCTATATATAGATTTTGAAGCTTAATATAAACCTCTCTACCTATATTATATTGATTATATGAATCTACTTGATTTATTGTTACCTTAATACCAGCTGTTGGGCTATCAGGACTATCTTGCATATAAAATTCCTTATAAAAATTACCAGTCATATCAGATGATACTACATAGCCTTTAACAGCAATATTTGATTCAAATTGCGTAGTACTGGTTGAAGGATTATAAAGGGATTTTACTTGTGAAATAGTCATTAAGTCAACCTCACCATTATTAATTTGATCTAATAATTGTGTTAGATCCTGGTTTTCTTCTAATCCAACACTTTCAGGTATTGAATAATCATCATCCTGAACACAGGAAAAGTTAGGTATTGATAAAAAGATAATTACAGTAATTAATTTAAAAAGTTTCATAATGTATAGTTTAAAATCTAAAATATAAGTTTAAAAAATAGTTGGTCCCTCTACCATACCAGTATTTAGGTCCAAAAACACGTTTAGGATTATTAACATCGTCTAATAGTTCATGGTAGTTTGCATTTCTACCTTGTTCAAATCCACCAGTTTTATATTCCTGGTTTAAAATATTATTAATGCTTGCAAAAAATCCAATATAGTAATCTTCAATTTTCCATGATTTACCACCAATAAGATTAACAACCATGTAGTCATCAAATTTTTCTTGCCTTAGTAAATCTCTGGCAATATTTGTATTATAATCTGTAAAAGGAAGTCCGTCTTGAGCTAAATAAAAATTTTGACTCCTTGTAAGTGGACTTATATCTACATAGGTATTTGTGAAGAAGTTTGTTGTTAATCCCATCCACCAATAGTTAGGATCTCTATATTCAAATCCAACTGAATATGCTCTTTGAGGTCCTCCAGCTAATTTATAATTCTCCAAATTTGAATTACCAATAGGAACAGTATAATTATCAGCTCCTAAATATAGATATGGATTATTGTCATATGTATACTGACCTATTGAAGCAGCTCCTTTCAACTTAACGCTAGAGATGATTTGAGCTTCTATCCCTAATTCAAGTCCAAAATATTTTTTATCTATTCCTTGAAGTATTTCTTGTATAAATTCTCTTGTATCTTGAAATCCAATTACTCCATCAGCATAATAAAATGATATTTCATTTGCATCTTTTATGGTTGTATAAAACCCTGTCAATCTACCATTAATTACTGAAGATCTAAAAATATAATTTGCATCAAATGCCATTATCTTTTCTTCGCTTATTGGATTATTATTTATTAATCCATTAGCATCGCTTCCAACTACATTATGATTGGCTCTAGAATTAGTAAAAGTATTTCTAATAGATGGTGCTTTTTGAAGATAAGCTGAGTTAAAATCAAAAATGTGTTTTCCTGACAATTTATATGTTATACCTGCTTTTAATCCATATCCTGTAAAGCTTATTTTATCACCCATTCCAAGTGAATTCCCTGTATTTGCTTCATTATCATATAATCCTTCTCTTTGATATTCCGTGTTAGTATAACTTCCTGCTACAAAAAAATCTAATTTATCATATTTAAATAACAACTTGCTATAAGCTGTTAATTCATTAGCATGAATAGTATAATTG
Organism: Flavobacteriales bacterium; assembly: GCA_004213965.1. Lineage (GTDB taxonomy): Bacteria > Bacteroidota > Bacteroidia > Flavobacteriales > Flavobacteriaceae. The sequence continues at coordinate 25,558 of SGZI01000007.1, read as the reverse complement.
TACTTAAATGTATCTCCATTTGAAACGACTAGGTTTGGATTTTGCAAGTCATATTGAAGATTATCAAATGAATCTACATTTAAATATCCTGTATGACTGCCAAGCATATCTATAACCTCTGCAAAATTGTCTGAAACTAAATTCCTATAATTTAGCGATGAACTAAAGGAGATATTATCATTAAAATCATTTTTGTATATAGAATTAATTGTTAGCTGTGTATCATCACTTCTGTCCTCATAAAGCACATAAGCAGCATTTACATTGGCAATATTATTTGTAATATTAGCATCATATATTCTATTCCAATTTATTTGACCATTATTAACAAAATTTTCTTGAGCTAAATATGCTCCTGCATAATCAGGTCCGTCATTATCAGCTAAAAAATAACTTGGTAATCCTTGATAATATGCCGGAGATGGATTAGCTCCTCCGCCATAGTCTAAACGACTATTTCCTAATTCTCCAAATTGAAATCCAAGATTGGTTTGCAATGACGATTTGCTATCAATTGTCCAATAATGATTTAAAATAACAACAGGCTCTACAACTCGTTTTACACGTGAATTTCTTTTTTCCCCATCATGCCATCCCCAATATTCATTATATCTTGTATCCTGTAAATCATATACTTCTTGAGTATTTGGAGATGATTTACCCCTTCTATTAGGCGCATAAATCGCTGCTAGATTAAAACTATGTTTATCATTTAATATTTTTTCAACAGAAACAAACAATGAATTTGAATCATAAAATGATGCATCTTGATATCCTTCATTTCCCCATCTTCTACCCATTGAAATAGAATAAGCCCAGCCCTTATCATCTAATCCAGATGAATAGGTTGCCATCAATCTATTTGTATAGCTTCTATTAGAGGATGAGTATGTAACTCTTCCTCCTTGAGAATATTCTGATGCTCTTATATTTATGTTGCTAGAACCCAAAATTCCTCCAAAATTATATACAGAAGGAGTTATGCCGTTAGATAATTCTTGATTTCTTAAAACATCATTTAATCCTCCCCAATTACTCCACTGTGGCCTCCCGTTATACATCTTGTTCATATTAATTCCATTAATTAAAACATTTGCATTTTCTGAATCTAATCCTCTTACCTTAAAAAATGAAGAGCTAAACTCATAAGCTGCTGTTCTATAAAAAACATCCATTGAAGAGTTTAATAATCCTGAAATATTATCTGAGGCTGAAGTATCATCATTTAATTCATCATCACTTAAAGAAATACTAAATAAATCCTCAATAAAGTTGTCTGAATTATCCGTGGCTGTGGAATCAACAGCTATTTCAATAACAAGATCTGATTGAGCATACGAATTAATTGAATAAAGAAAAAAAGAAAGGCAAATAATCAAGTATTTATTCATTATATAAATTTTTATTTATCAGCTATTAATTTTATGCCTAAATTTAATGCTTTATTTAATACTAATTAATTCAAATTATAATTTTTTTAAACATAAAATGAAAAATCACATATTAACCATTCTATTAGTAATTATATCATTGAATATAAATGCTCAAGAAAAAAGAAATTTTAAAATACACACTATTGCATTTTATAATGTTGAAAATCTTTTTGATACTATAAATGATGTAAATAAAAATGACGAAGCAAGCCCAATGATGGAGATAAAATTTAATAGATCTGAAATATATAAAAAGAAGGTAGATAATATGGCTAGTGTTATTGCTGATATTGGGTCTGATTTAACAGGTAAATTGCCATCAATAGTTGGTCTGTGTGAGGTAGAAAATAAAAATGTAATTGAGGACCTATTAAAAAACAAGCATTTACTAAATAAAGATTATGAAATAGTACATTATGACTCACCTGATGAAAGAGGAATTGATGTAGGTCTTATTTATAATAAAAAAGTATTTAAATTAAAGTCTACAAAATCACATGAGTTAATAATATATGACAACAAAACATCAAAAAGAAATTATACAAGAGATCAGCTAGTAGTAAGTGGATTACTTGATAATGAACTCATCCATCTTATTGTCAATCATTGGCCTTCCAGATCTGGAGGTGAGGAAAGAAGTAGAGCTGGAAGAATTGCAGCAGCAGAACTAAACAAAATGATTATTGATTCCTTGCAAAATGAATATGAAAATGCAAAGATAATTACTATGGGAGATTTTAATGATGATCCACATGATGACAGTATGAAAAAGGTTTTAAATGCTAAAAAAGATATTAAAGATGTAAAAGCAAACGGAATATACAATCCAATGGAATCAATACTTTCTGATCAAGGGATTGGATCAAATGCTTATAGAGATGTATGGCAATTGTTTGATCAAATATTAGTAACTGAACCACTATTAAATAAAAAATATGACAGTTATCAATTTTATAAAGCTGGAGTATTTAATAAGTCATACCTAATTAATAAATCCGGAAGATATAAGGGCTATCCTTTTAGAAGTTTTTCATGGGGAAGTTTTACTGGTGGATATAGTGATCATTTGCCGTCATATATTTATTTAATAAAAGAAATTCATTAATACCAATAAAAAAAGCCCACTTTAATAAGTAGGCTTTTTTTTATATATATAATTAAGATATTAGAACCTGTATCTTAAACCAACATTCCATGTTCTACCCATTCCAAAGTATCCTTGGTTTGCCGTATCAATTCCATCATATAAAACTCCATTTCCATCACCAGCAGCGATGTTAGTTCTTAATTCATTTATATAAACATTATCCATAACATTATTAACGTTTAGTCTAACATTTAATGAATGACCATCTTCACCTACATACATCTTATATGATAATCCCATATCAACTACATGATAGCTAGGGACCTTTAGATTTTCCTTTACAGCTCCTACATCAGCATAAAGATTGTCATAAAATCTTATATCTGAATCCCAAGAGAATCTTTCAGCTAACTTAACATCAATACCTAAACCAGCTGTAAACTGAGCAGCATCACCTACTTTTCCTCCATCTACATCTGATTCAAATGTATCAATAACATTTTGATCTTCATCTACTACCCTATTAACTACATTTCCTTGATACACCCAATCACCTACAGAAACAAATCCTTTAAGATCATATGGCATATCAGCTTGAGGCTTCCATGTGAAATCCCATTCAACACCTTGATGCAATTGCTCTACTCCTTCATTTGTTGTAAATGTAACAACATCGTTTTGAACATTAAATGAAGTAACTACTCTGTCTGCCCATGATGTTCTGTACAAATTAACATTAGTAGAGAAATTTGGACTTGAATAACTATAACCCGCCTCAAGACCAATTACTGTCTCATTAGAAGTTAATGGGTTAACTTGATTGGTATAATTCAAGTAAATGTTATCATGATATGGCTGACGAGAATAATACCCAGCGTTTACAAACACTTTTCCATCAGCGCCAAGATCCCATCCAGCACCTGCTTTCGCATTGTACCCAATGTTGTCTACTTTTTCTGAATCAACACCATCAGTAATTCCGCCTGGAAGAGCTGTTCCAGTAGATTGAGATGAAGTTCCGTCAATTAATGTTTGATCAGCATATTGATAATGATCAAATCTCTGATGTGATTGACTAGAAACTGCTCCTTGAAAGAATGTTGAAAAATTATCAGAAGTATATTCTAACTGAGTAAAAATTCCAGCATATGAAATTCTTTCATCATTACTATAAGCAATTTTTTCATCTTGATCAAATTTAGCAAAAGTAGCATACCAAGGATTAGCAGCCATATCTCTTGCTGTAATAACATTCTTATATGTTCCGTAAGAACCATAAGTTTGATGATTATTATTTTGATCTCTTAATCTAATATTCTCCTGCCAAGTTTGTAACCCATGGAAATTCTCTACAATTCTAAAGTGTTCTCCATAGTATGTTCTCAAATCAGCTCCAACATTTAATGTAAGATTATCATTTAATGTCTTTTCATACTTCATTACCATTCCAACCCAGTTGTGCATATTCATTGATGCTCTTGTAACATATCCACCTTCTGCAGCATAATTTCCTCCAGCACCAGATGTAGATAAATTATAACCATAAATTGCATCATAATCTATATTACCACGATCATTTCTAATTCTTTGACCTCTACCTCCAGTACCTCCACCATTACCAGTAGAAGCATATAATACAGTAGATAAACTTGAAGAATCATCAATATCCCAATCCCAGTTTAAGTTAAATACTGGTTTGTGATAAAAGTTTCTTCTTTCAGTCATATATGTGTCTCCATACATACCCCAGTTATTGTTATATTTTCTACCATACTCTAAATAGCTGTCAATACTTTTTCCAAAGTTTTGATCATGCCATTGTGGAGCACCAGTCATTAGAAAATTTAAACTGTGTTTGTCATTAACGTCATATCCAACAGATAGAAAATACGTTTGTCCTTGACCCATTGTTCCTTCATTGTAACCATCACCTTGCCAGTGACTCATTAAGAAACTAGTAGCCCATTTACCTTTTTTACCGGTATCATAAGAGTACGTAGCTTTTAGATAATTATCATTAGCAAAACCTGCATAAGCAAATCCTCCTTCTCTCTTGTCTGTTGACTTCATAACAAAGTTAACAGTACCACCAACAGAAGAAATAGCTAATTTAGAAGCTCCTAATCCTCTTTGAATTTGAACTACACTAGCAACATCATTCATTCCAGACCAGTTTGACCAATACATTTTACCATCTTCCATACCATTGATCGGTTGACCGTTAAGCATGTAAGCTGTGTTGTCTTGTTCAAATCCACGAACTGCAATTCTTGTGTCACCAAAACCACCCCCTTGACCTGCAACATATACAGAAGGAGTATTAACAAGAGTCATTGTGATATCTTGCGTACCTATCTTTTTCTGAATTTCGCTACCTTTAATTGTAGAAGTAGCAACAGGAGTGTTTCTGTCTTCAGCAAGGTCAATAACCCCACCTCCAATTAAAACAACCTCCTCTAATTCTTGAAGATCTAATGAATCATTATCATCTTCTTGAGATACAATTGCCAAAGAAAAAAGAAAAACTAAGGCAACTAATAAATTTTGAGTAATTTTTTTCATAATTTATTTTTAGTTTAGTTATTTATAGTGCAAAAATAGGTATTATTAATTAAATATCGATATTGATAGGTTAATTAATTATAAATACAATTATTAACATTTCTTGGTTAAATAGTTAGATTTTTAAAAACTATATATGGTAATACTAAGTTTTTAACATAAAAAATATGTAAATTATATCAATATTTGGCTATATCGCTCTGTCTATCATACTTCTCAAAGACGCATACAAACTCCATAGGCTCACTCTTATTATTGATTACTCTATGAAATTTCCCTTGAGGTATTAATACTACATCATCCTCTTTTACTAAAAACTCTTCCTCACCCAAAACCATTATACCATCTCCTTTAGTGAAAAAATAAACTTCTTCAAGGTCATCATGAAGATGCCCCCTAGTAGATTGGTTAGGTTTTAAAGTAGTTTTTGACAAAGTCATATGTTCAAGTAAATTGTTGTCTTCTAAAACATAAGTGTCATTTTCCTTAGTAATTTCTCCTCCAATATTTTTTGTGTTTACTTTCATTTTATTTTATTTAATTTAATATAGCTTTCAAAGGTAAAATATAATTATCAAAATTAGATTTTAAATTGTTAGAAACTGGTTTCCCGGGGGGTAATTTTTGTTTAAATGGATCTACCTGCTTATTATTTTTCCAAAATCTATAACATACATGTGGTCCTGAAGTATTTCCTGTCATACCAACTCTTCCAATTACATCCCCTTGTTTTACATAAGCCCCTTTCTTTATTCTTCCATTTTTCTGCATATGCAGATATTGTGTTGCATATTTATTGTTATGCTGAATTTTAACATAATATCCATTTCCTCTAGTATATGATGATTTTACTACTCTTCCATCAGCCGTAGCCATTATTGCAGTCCCAACTGCAGCTGCAAAATCTGTTCCCTTATGAGGCCTAACTTTATTACCATAATATGCTATCCTTCTTTTTAAATTATATCGTGAAGAAATATTGCTAAATCTAAGAGGAGATTTTAAAAAAGTTCTTTGTAAGCTATTCCCATTATCATCATAAAATTCTGGATTTACTTTAAGCGAATCTGTAATAAAATGAAATGCATATATTTCTTCATTATTATGTTCAAAATACGCTGCATCAATACTTTTAATACCTACTAGTAATGTATCTTCAATATATCTTTCATTATATATAATCTTGAATCTATCCCCCTGTTGTAATCTAGAAAAATCAATTGTCCATGCATAAATATCCGAAAGTTGATTAATTAATTCCCATGGCAACCCCTGTTGATCCATTGTTTCAGACAAGCTGCTATCTATACTTCCAGAGGTTGTTTTTCTTACGATTTTAAAAGGTTTTTTCTTATTATAAGCAACTATTGAATCAAAATTGGCAAAATCTATAACTACATAATTTAACTTATTTGGCTGATAAATAAAATATAATGGTTGTTCTAAGGAATCTTTAGTAGATAAAATAGTATATGGCTTGCCTGCAGTTAGCCATCGAATATCAAATGAATCTTTTATAGTTTGAACTATTTTATATATCTGTGGATAAGACAATTTTTTATTAATTAATATTTCTCCAAAACTATCTCCAGGCCTTATTGTATCACGGGAAACTTTATAATTATCTATTTCAAATCCAAATTCAATTTTTGGTTGTATTTTCTCTTCAGCATCAAAAACACATGATTGAATTAAAATAAATAATAGAAAATATTTTAAAATATAAAATCTAATTATCATAAAAATTGAATTTCAAATGAATTGTTTAAACTTTTAAATGACTGTAAATCAACTCTAATTGACCCAACTGCTAAATCTGCTTTAATTTTAACTGGGACTCTGTTTTTATCAGCCGTTACCCATATTGTTAGGCTTTCTTTTTCTTTAAATATTCTGCCAGAACTAACATAAGGTTTTATTTTTAAACATTTTATTTTACCAAATTTAGTATTAATGATTTCAGTTAACAAATACTTCATCTTCATTTCATTGTTTTGATTGTCAAAAAAAGTATTTATTGAAATCTCATTATTCTTATCAAGATTCTTCAAATCAAAGTTTTTTCTTAAATGATATATAATCGAAATCAAATCATATGAATTAAATTTAATATTAGCCTCTTGAATTTTATTGGCTTTCTTATTATTAATTCTTGCTTTCTTAAGTTCATGGTCAAAATAAATTAATAGATTTTTTGTGTATCCTCCTTCACTGATTTTTCTAATAAATTTATAAGGACGAGTATTTTCTATATCAAAATAACTCTCATATCTATCATTAACTTTAAAAAACCAGTTTATTGGACCAATTGTTCGGCCAATAGCAACTGCATGAAATAATTCCTTGTTATCTAATGTATCTTTATTGAGTTGAATTGTAGCTTCTCCAGCCTTTAGCCAACCGCTATATGATATTTTGTATTTTAACCATTCTCCAGATTTAAATGGTTGATGTTCTTGAGAATTAATCAGATTAAAACTAATTATCAAGAAAAATAAAATTGCTCCTTTAATGTTCATCAAAGACATTGAATAATTTTTCAAAAATAATAAAATAGAATTTTAAAAATTATCTAGACTTATAATAGTTATATATCAATAATGCTCTAGAATTTCCAACAACTTTTTTAAGATCCTTTAGCTTTGCAATTGAAATTCCTTTATTGGATTTAAATTGATTTAATAAATCTATAATTGTTTTCCCCCCAATCCCTTTTATTTGTTCTAATTCATTTCTAATAAGACTATTAGCTCGCTTATTCCTATGATGTTTTAAGCTAAACCTATGTGCTTCATTTCTTAATTGTTGAATTAATTTAAGTGTCTCTGATCTCTTATTTAAATATAAAGGAGTGGGGTCATTGACAAAATATATTTCTTCTAATCTTTTTGCAATTCCTATTAAAACTATTTTTTTTTCTAATTTCAATTTTATTAATGCATCCAGTGCAGAAGAAAGTTGTCCCTTTCCTCCATCTATGATGACTAGTTCAGGCAATGACCTTTTTTCTTTTAATAATCTTGAATATCTTCTATATACTACTTCCTGAATCATTGCATAATCATTCACTCCAACAACTTGCCTTATATTAAAATGCCTGTATTCTTTTTTATTTGGTCTAGCATTTTTAAAAACTACACATGCTGAAGTAGAGTTAGTGCCCTGTAAATTTGAGTTGTCAAAACATTCAATATGAAAAGGCTCCTTTTTTAAGCTTAAATCTAATTTTACTTGATTTAAGATTCTTTTGTAGTGTGATTGTGGGTCTATATGTTTCCTTTGCTTAAGTTGATTAATTCTAAAATGCTTAACATTTTTTAAAGACAAATCAACAATATGTTTTTTGTCTCCACTTTTTGGCAAAGATATCTTTATGTTTTTTTCTAAATCTATACTAATATTAGTATAGATTTCATTTGATTTAGAATTAAATTTTGACCTAATATTAAAAATGCCTAATTCTAATATTTGATTATCATTCTCATCTAATTTCTTCTTTATTTCAGTATTATATGATCTTACTATACATCCATAAGAAATTTGTAAAAAATTAATATATGCATAATCATTTTCAGAAATAATTGTAAAAACATCAATGTTATTTATTTTTGGATTAACTATTGTAGATTTAGATTGATAATTCTCTAGTGCAGCTATTTTTTCTTTAATTTCTTGAGCTTTTTCAAAATCCATATTATTTGAAAATTTCTTCATTCTTTGCTTCATTTCAGTTTTAAATTGACTGAATTTCCCTTTAAGAATTTCTTTAACTGAATCAATATTTCGCAAATATTGATCTTCTGTTATCTTAAGCTCATTTGATTTTATTACATCTCCTATATTAAAACCAAGAATTATTGAATGTCCATTTCTTCTGAATAACCTTAGAGTTAGTTCGTCTTTTGGATTGTTGATTTTTTTTTCTGTTAGATTATAATTACTTAACCTTATTGGAAACAAACTAGTTATTAAATCAATTAACACATTCACAGTTTTTATTGAAGTAAATGGCCCATAATATTCAGATCCATCATCTAATAATTTTCTTGTTATAAATAATCTTGGGAACCTTTCATTTTTAATACATATCCATGGGTAAGATTTTCCGTCTTTTAATTGAATGTTATATTTGGGTTTGTGCTTTTTAATTAAATTATTTTCTAATAATAAAGCATCTGATTCAGTCTTTACAATTATATGTTTTATAAAAGATATATTAGAAATTAATTTAGCTGTTTTTCCGGTATGGCCTTGGTTAGAAAAATATGAACTTACTCGCTTTTTTAAATTTTTAGCTTTTCCTATATAAATAATCTTATTTTTCGAATCTAGAAATTGATATACCCCAGGATTACTTGGAAGGTTTTTGGAAATGATTTTTAAACTCTTAACATCCATTGATAAAGGATTATTAGAGATGTAGCTAATTATTTTTGCATGTTTTTAGCTGCAATACTTAAAGTAGCATGTGGTACTAATTTGAGCCTCCTCTTACTAATTAATTTTCCTGTAACTCTACATATACCATAGGTCTTATTTTCAATTCTGATTAATGCAGTTTTTAAATCCCTAATAAATTTTTCTTGCCTTAATGCGAGTTGTGAATTAGATTCTTTACTCATAACAGTACTCCCTTCATCAAAAGCCTTAAAAGTAGGTGCTGTATCTTCCGTACCATTATTATGATCATTCATATATGCGCTTTTTATTAATTCCAAATCATGTTTTGCTTTATCAATTTTATCTAAAATTAATGCTCTAAATTTTTCTAAATCTTTATCAGAATATCTTGTGCTTTTTACTGCCATAACTTCATTCTTTTATTAAAAATATTTTTGTTTTAATCTTATCAAATTCAACTTCTATTCCTTTGTCTAACTTATTTATCAATTCAATAGAATTTGCTAATGTTTCAGATTTTATATATTCAATATTATTATTTATTGCTCTAGATATTCTTTTATCTTCTAGCATAAATATTTTAATTCTATCAGTGACTTCAAACCCAGATTCCTTTCTGATAGTTTGTACTCTGCTAACTATTTCTCTAGATATGCCCTCGTCAATCAAATCATCATCTATAGTAATATCTAATGCTACAGTTATGCTTCCTTCATGCGCCACCAACCATCCTTCAATGTCATTTGATAAGATTTCAAAATCCGTGACATCGAAAATAACATTTTTTTTGTTAATTACTAAATCAATTTTAGAACTAGTTTCCAAATCTTGAATTTGCTCTGAAGTTAAATTTTTAACAACAGCAGCAATTTCTTTCATTTCAGCACCAAATCTAGGGCCTAAAGTTTTGAAATTTGGTTTTACTTCTTTTATTAATAAATCTGAATGCCCTTCAATAAATTCAATTTTCTTGACATTTACTTCTCTTTTTATTAACTCTTTAACTGCTTCAATTTGCTCTTTTTGTTCATTACTATTCACTGGTACCATTATTTTATTTAATGGCTGTCTTACTTTAATCTTTTCCTTTGCTCTTAATGATAACGTAAGAGATGAAATTCTTTGAGCATAGTTTATTTTATCTTCCAATTTTAAATCTATCAATGATGAGTTTGCTTTGGGAAAGAACTCTAAATGAACACTGTCTTTTTTATTAGAAACTATATTTTTAGTCAAATCTTGATAAAGCTTGTCCATAAAAAATGGAGCAATTGGAGCAGAAATTTTAGAGATGTTCAACAAGACCGTAAATAAAGTTTGATATGCTGAAATTTTATCGGACTCATAATCTCCTTTCCAAAATCTTCTTCTACTTAGCCTAACATACCAATTACTTAAATATTCTATAACATATTCTGAGATTGCTCTTGCTGCTTTTGTAGGCTCATAGTCATTATAATAATCATCTACCTTTGCAATTAATGAATTTAATTCAGACAATATCCATCTATCTATTTCAGGCCTATCATTATGATCTATGTTTTTTTCATTATAACTAAACCCGTCAATATTTGCATATAATGAAAAGAAGGAATATGTATTATATAAAGTGCCTAAGAATTTTCTTCTAACCTCGTCAACCCCATCAATATCAAATTTTAAATTATCCCAAGGATTTGAATTTGATATCATATACCATCTCGTTGCATCTGCTCCATAATTTTCTAATGTTTTAAACGGGTCAACTGCATTGCCTAATCTTTTTGACATTTTTTGACCGTTCTTGTCTAAAACAAGGCCATTTGAAACTACATTTTTATATGCATTAGAGCTAAAGACTAAAGAACTAATTGCATGAAGCGTATAAAACCACCCCCTAGTTTGATCAACTCCTTCAGCAATAAAATCTGCAGGATAAAATTTATTGTTATCAATTAGGTTTTTGTTTTCAAAAGGATAATGCCATTGGGCATATGGCATACTACCTGAATCAAACCATACATCAATTAGATCTGTTTCTCGATACATTTTATGTCCACTTTCAGAAACTAAAATAATTTTATCTACTACATTTTTATGTAAATCTATCTTACCATAATTTTTGTCTGAATAATTTTCTGGTTCAAAATCTGAAAAAATATCTTTTGACATAAAACCATTTTTAACAGACTTATCTATTTCTTTTTTTAACTCTTTTAATGATCCTATACATATTTCTTCAGAACCATTTTCAGTTCTCCAAATAGGTAATGGTATTCCCCAAAATCTTGATCTTGATAAATTCCAGTCATTAACATTTTCTAACCATTTACCAAACCTGCCTTCGCCAGTTGATTTTGGTTTCCAATTTATCTCTTTATTTAGTGTTACCATTGAATCACTAATTTTTGAAGTCTTAATAAACCAAGAATCTATTGGATAATATAATATTGGTTTATCTGTTCTCCAGCAATTAGGATAGCTATGCTTATACTTTTCAACCTTAAACGCTCTATTGGCCTTCTTTAATATAATTGCAATTTCAACATCAACTGATTTTTCAGGAATTTTATCATTATTATAATATTCATTTTTTACATACTTTCCTGCAAGCTCTTTCATTTCAGGTCTAAATCTTCCTTGAAGGTCAACTAGAGGCACTAAATCTCCATCGCTGTTTTTTATTAACATTGGTGGAATTTGAGGATTAGCTTGCTTTGCTACTAAGGCATCATCTGCTCCAAAAGTAGGGGCTGTATGAACTATCCCAGTACCATCGCTTGTTGTAACAAAATCTCCATGAATAATTCTAAATGCGTTTTCAGGATTTTCAGCAGGCAAAGCATAACTTAACAATTGTTCATATTTAATATTTAATAATTCTTTTCCTAAAAAATTATTAGCAATGTAGAAAGGTATTTTTTTCGAATTAGATTCATAATTCAACAGATCAGACTCATTAGTAATTTCAAAATAGTTCCCAGAAAATAATTTATGAATTAAATCTGTAGCCAAAATCACCTGAATAGGTTTAAACGTATATTGATTAAAGGTTCTAATCAAAGTATAATCAATCTTTGAGCCAACTGTTAAAGCAGTATTACTTGGCAATGTCCAGGGAGTAGTTGTCCAAGCTAATACAAAAACATCTTCTCCATTGTTCAAAAAGTCTGGGAGATTATTGTTTTTAATTTTAAATTGTGCAGTTACAGAAGTATCTGTAACATCCTGATATGTTCCAGGTTGATTTAATTCATGTGAGCTAATTGCAGTACCTGCTTTAGGTGAATAAGGCTGGACTGTATAGCCCTTATACATTAGGTCTTTACTATAGATCTGTTTTAACAGCCACCAAACACTTTCCATATATTTTGAAGTATAAGTTATGTATGGATTTTCCATGTCTACCCAATAACCCATCTTCCTAGTAAGATCATTCCATATATCTGTATACTTCATTACAGCTTCCTTACAAGCTTTATTATAGTCTTCAACACTAATCTTTTTTCCAATATCTTCTTTAGAAATACCTAAACTATTTTCAACACCAAGTTCAACTGGCAGGCCATGAGTATCCCAGCCAGCTTTTCTTTTTACTTGAAATCCTTTCATGGTTTTATATCTTAAAAAAATATCTTTAATTGTTCTGGCTAAAACATGATGAATTCCTGGCAATCCATTTGCTGATGGAGGCCCTTCATAAAAGATATATGGAGTTTTTCCATCTGCATTAGAAACAGATTTATTAAAAATATCATGCTGTTCCCAATAGGATAGAATATCCTGGCTTATCTTGGATAAATCTAATTTTTTGTATTCTGGAAAAATCATATTGTTTAATTGATTTCAATCAGTGTCTGAAAATAGTAAATTTAGTTAAACTAATTTAGTTTTATTCACTAAAGATTATAAGAATTTATTATGTAATATGATCAACTAATTCGTCTATTTTTGAAAGTGAGACTATATTAATTTTATTAGAAGTTAATTTATCGCTGTATTTTGAGATAAATATTTTTGAGAAACCTAATTTTTCAGCTTCCTTAATTCTTTGCTCTATTCTTTGGACAGGTCTTATTTCTCCCGACAATCCTATCTCAGCTGCAAAACAATAATCTTCAGGAATTTTAATTTCATTATTTGATGATAATATAGCTGATACAATTGCCATATCTATTGCAGTATCCTCCACTTTAATCCCTCCAGTTATATTTAAAAATATATCCTTCATCCCTAATTTAAATCCAACTCTTTTTTCCAATACAGCTAATAACATATTTAATCTTTTTGAATTAAACCCAGTACAACTTCTTTGAGGTGTTCCATAAACTGCAGAACTAACCAGCGCTTGAACTTCTATCATAAAAGGCCTAGAACCTTCAATTGCAGCAGAAATTGCACTTCCACTTAGCTTTTGATTAGAATTACTTATTAGTATTTCTGAAGGATTTTTTATTTCTTTTAATCCTTCATTTAACATTTCATAAATTCCTATTTCATTAGTTGATCCAAACCTATTTTTTTTAGCTCTAAGAATTCTATAAAAATGATTTCTATCTCCTTCAAATTGAAGAACAGTGTCTACCATATGTTCTAGTATTTTAGGACCTGCAATATGTCCTTCTTTGTTAATATGTCCAATAATTAAAACGGGAATTGAAGTTGATTTTGCAAAACTTATTAATTCAGCAGTGCATGTTCTAAGCTGAGTTATACTACCAGAAGATGCATCAACTAATTGAGAGCTTAATGTCTGTATTGAATCTATTACTAATACCTGCGGATTAATTTTTTTTACTTGATTAAAAATATTTTCAATTTTATTTTCGGTAAGAATATAGCAATTATCATTTTTGTAGTTAATTCGATCTGCACGCATTTTAATTTGCGTTTGGCTTTCCTCACCTGACACATAAAGAACTTTATGGGATAGCATTAACGATAATTGAAGAAATAGGGTGCTTTTTCCTATTCCTGGTTCACCCCCAAGTAAAACAAGAGACCCGGGAACAATCCCTCCACCAATTACTCTGTCAAATTCATTGTCTTTTGATATAATTCTATATTGATCATTAATTTCTATACTACTAATTTTCTGAGGATTTGAGTTAGTATTATTTATTGAACTATATGATCCTTCTTTATTTTTCTTAGATGTGTTTATTATCTCTTCTTCAATACTATTCCACTCCTGACATTTATTACATTGCCCTTGCCATTTTGAATATTGGGATCCACATTCTTTACAATAAAAAGTTGTTTTAATTTTATTCATAATTAATAACCATAATAATCAGCTATTTCGTCAGCTCTTTGAAGAAGATACTCTTTTGTTATTCCAGCAATATCATCCATATTATATGCTGACCTATAAATATGCATAGCTTTTTCAGCATCACCAGTTTCTTCATAAAATCTACCCATATAATAACTTGGCAATATTGTTTCCCTGTATTTGCTAGTAGCTAACTTTGCTAAATCCTTAAAAAAATAAAATTTTTCTATTTCATCTATACATTGTTCAATAGCTATAAAATCATTAATTGACATCTCTTTATTTACTCCAAAATGATTTTCAATTTTTTCATATTTATCTACAAGGTATTTTACAGGAGAGGTTTTTAATCTTAAAATAATTGAATCATATTCGGCCCTGTTTATATCCTTATATATAGAGAACATATCCTCGATTGAATGAGGAATCGTGTAGGCTGGAAGTGTAAAGTGTGATGGTGTTTCAAGATTTTGAAATTTATAGTGAATATTACCTCTATCTAAGGAATCAAGCTTCTGATTAAAATTTAATACATCCTCCGAAATTGATTGTAAATCTTTTTCTGATGTGCTTAGATAGTAGTATATATTTTCATTAGAATACATTAAATATTCTGAAATATATTCCTTCATTTTATTAGTGTATTTTGGACTCACAACTATATAACCATTCATTATTGGGACCTTTTTTAGCAAGAAAAAATTAATAAAATTTGCTGTTCTCTCATGCCCAACAGCAACTCTATATTGAGTGGTCCTATATTTTTCATTTATGTAGGGTAATAGTTCTTGGGTTACAAATTCAAAAAAGTTAGCAGTAGATGATATGGGGGTGTAATTTATGTTATCTAAAACACTTGTGTCATTATATCTAGAATCAATTTGATTTATTCCCACAACAATTGATTCAGGAATATCACCCCAAAAAGACATATAATCAACATTTCCTGAAACTACTTCAAATAAATAGTCTCCATCAAATACAAGAAATAATGGATATCTTTTTTCCTCATCTAAATTATAATCTCTTGGTAATTGAATTGTTATTTCCCTGTCTGAATTTAATTTAGCAGAATAGATTTTATCATAAATATTTTTATTTCTAATGGTATCAGAATCTTGAGCTAGTAAAGAAAATGATGAAAGAAAAAATATAAATAATAATAAGTCGCGCATGTTAAGCTTTTTTATCGTTAACAAAAGGTAGTATAATTAAAGATAAACCTCCAAAAATTATTATCATTAATGTCTGTGAAGTCCACATTATCCATCCAAATGACAAGCTTGAAACAGAGCTTATTCCAAACCAACTAAAAGATAATTGAACAGCAAGAGGATAAGCGCCAATTCCACCAGGAGTAAACATAATAGTGAGGCTTGCCAAAATAAATGAAATTAAAATTATTGAAAATGATAAATCTGGCAACTCCGCTATTGCTTTAGTAGTGACTAAGAACATTAATACATACATAAGCCAAATAAATATGCTGTGAAAAATAAAAAGCCACTTATTTTCAAGTTTAAATATTATCATAAACCCTTCATACAGCCCTTTAAAAAATTCTTGCAATTTAGAAATGATCGGTAATGTATTATTCTGTTTTCTTAAAATAAAAAACAAAATGCTAGCTAATATTATACCGGCTAGAAATAAAAATTTTATGTTAATAAAACTGCTTGCATCTAATAATTTTTCAGATATAAGTTCATAATTAATGAATAGTCCTATTATTATTAATATACTAATACACAGCACATCTACTGCTCTCTCAGCTACAATAGTTCCAAGACCTTTTTCTAAAGGGATTCCCTCATACTTATAAGCAATAGTTCCTCTGGCAACATCTCCAGCTCTAGGAATTGTATAATTTATTAGATAACCAGAAAAAACAGCTAAAACACTATTTAAAAAACTAATATTATACCCTAAAGGTTTCAATAAATATTTCCATCGATAAGATCTAGAAACATGACTCAGTCCACCTAAGATCACTCCAAAAAATACCCAAGAGTATTTTGCATTAGCAAATGATTTAATTATAGAATTAATATCATCTTGGCTAAGAGTAGAGGCAGAGTAATATATACAAGCTAGCCCTATTGAGACAGGTATAATTGATTTTAAGTATTTCAAAATATTTACTTTCAACTTTTTAATTTAATTGATTGTTTTCTTCATTAGGAAATATTATAGAGGGGTTAAACCTTTTTGCTTTATCGAAATCCATTATTGCATATGTAATTAAAATTAATGTATCTCCTAAATTAACTTTCCTTGCAGCTGCACCATTAACTGTAATTTCACCTGAATTTCTCTCCCCAGGAATTACATAGGTTTCGAATCGCTCTCCATTGTTATTATTCACTACTTGAATTTTTTCTCCTTCAATGATATTAGAAGCTTCCATTAAGCTTTTATCAATTGTAATACTTCCTATATAGTCTAAATTTGCTCCTGTTACTCTTACTCTATGAATTTTTGATTTCAGTACCTGTACGTTCATTATTAAAATTAATTTAATGCAATGTTATCTATTAATCTTATTTCCTGTAATTTAACTGCTATAAATGCTCTATATTTTTTATCAATTATTTTTTTATTTACAGGAACTAAAAATTCTGATTCTGCAATAGTAAAATATTCTAATTCCATATTCTCTATATTATCAAAAAAATTGTTAACATGACTATATATTTCATCTAAGCTCATAGAATTAAAATTAATTCTAGCATAGTTAATGACTTCAAATATTTTCCCTGCAAATTTTCTATAAGATCCTGTTATCTTTGAATTTCTGGAACTTAATGCTAGGCCATCCCTTTCTCTAATCGTTTCACAACCAATAATATTTACTGGAAAATTGTTCTCAATAACTAGTTGTTGAATAATTCTTAATTGCTGATAATCTTTTTCTCCAAAATAGGCGTTATTTGGTTTTATTATCTCTAATAGGTGGCTAACTATGGTCCCCACACCATTAAAATGTCCTTTTCTGTGTTGGCCTTCCATAAATTTATCTAAACCTTGAAAATTGAATTCTTTAATAGATAAATTCTCATCATAAATCTCACTAATTTCAGGAGCAAAAACAATGATATCCTTTGAAACAGAATCTAAATAATTACAGTCTTTTGTTAAATTTTTAGGGTAAGAAATTAAATCTTTCTTATCATTAAATTGAGTTGGATTTATGAAAATACTAACAATTGTATAATCATTTTCTTTTATAGACCTCTTTATTAATGACATATGGCCTTCATGCAATGCTCCCATTGTAGGAACTAGCCCAATTTTAAACTTATTTTTCTTTAGATCGTCTCTTCTGATAATTAAATCAGATTTTTTTCTAAACAGAATCATTTTAATAAAAATTTAACACCTTGTAAACTTAATACATTGCAATTAATCTGCATAATTTTTGTAATTTTGCTTCCTTTTAAGGGCCACTTTCAAATTTAGGGATTATGAAAAACAAAAAGATTTTATATGTATCATCTGAGGTAGTTCCCTATTTACCAGAAACAGAAATCTCATCCATGTCTTTTGAAATTCCTCGAATGGTCAACAAACAAGGGGGGCAAATTAGAATTTTCATGCCAAAATATGGGAGTATTAATGAAAGAAGGCATCAACTTCATGAAGTAATAAGATTATCTGGATTAAATTTAGTGATTAATGATCTTGACATGCCTCTAATTATTAAGGTAGCCTCTATTCCTAAAGAAAGAATACAAGTTTATTTTATTGATAATGAAGACTATTTTAAAAGAAAGGCAACATTTACTGATGAAAATGGGAAACTATTTAAAGATAATGATGAGCGTGCAATCTTTTTTGCTAAGGGTGTAATTGAAACCATTAGAAGACTTAATTGGCCTCCAGATATAATTCATGTACATGGATGGCTTTCATCATTCTTCCCTTTATATCTGAAAGAAATGTATAAAGATGAACCAATTTTTCAAAACAGCAAGGTTGTTACATCTGTTTATGGCACAGGATTTACTGGTTCATTAAACAAAAAATTATTTGATAAAATCATGTTTGATGAAATTGAAGAAAGTAAAATTGCAGACATAAAGAATCCTAACTATAATAATCTTATGAAAACTGCTATTGATTTTTCTGATGCACTTATAGTAGGTTCAGAAAAAATGCCAAAAGAACTTCAAGATTACTTAGATAAATGTAAAAAACCTGTATTAGGGTATCAATCCAAAGATTCATTTATAGAAGAGTATTCAGAATTTTATAACAAATTGTTGAATTAAAGATTAATTAATAATGAAAAGTTTTCCAAACAAAATTTATTTATTTATAATTTGTTTCGCATTGATATCAATTCAATCTTGTGAAAAAGATTTTACTAGTCTTGAATCTGATGTCATTAATTCAGATAATGCAATTAATTTTGAAACTAAATCAATTGAATATCCAATTGTAACTAGTTCAAAAAGCCTTGACCCAGTCCAATCAAACAATTTGCCTTCATTTCTTCTTGGATATAATAATCATGCAGTATATGGTGAATCTACTTCTAGCTTTGTAGGACAAATGGTTCCAGATCAATATCATCCTGACTTTGGTGAAAACGCTGTCCTCGACTCAGTCATACTAACTATCCCGTATTTTAGTAGAGGCGTAGAGACAAGTGATGATGATGATGTTACATATGAACTTGATTCAATATATGGGGATTCTCCTATTAAGATTTCTATATACAGAAATAATTTCTTCTTAAGATCTTTTGATCCATATGGAGAATTTGATGATACTCAAAAATATTATTCTAATGGCTCGTTGTCCAATATAGAATCCATTAGTCAAGGGCAATTAGAAGGTGATCTTCTATTTGAAATTAATGATTTTGTTCCAGATGCAAGTCAAATTAATCTAACTGAATTAGACACAAATGATGTAGCTTTTGTCTCTCAAAAAATAGCTCCTGCTTTAAGGATTAGATTAGATAATGAGGTTGATGAATATTGGCAAAATTTAATTTTATCAAACCAAGATGACCCTGTATTAAGCAACGAGTATAATTTTAAAGAATTTTTTAGAGGATTATATTTTAAAGTTGAGAGTATAAATTCAGACGGATCTATGATGCTTTTAAATTTGGCATCTACTAATACTAATTTAACAATTCACTATACATCTGACACGCCTATTACTTCAGAAACAGACACAGGCAATGTTGATGATATAACAACATATCAAAATGATTATGTTCTTAATTTCTCTGGTGTTCTTTTAAATGTTTTTGACAACAATTTTTCTGTTGATGTTACAAATTCAGATGATGTTAATGGAGATGAAGCCATGTATTTAAAGGGAGGGGAAGGATATATTGGAATAGTTGACTTATTTAATGGAACGGTAGAAGATGAAATGGGAGATCAAGTTGATGCATTTGATCATTTTAAAAGTTTCTTCTATGATGATATTGCAGATGTCCCTTTAAAATTAATTAATGAAGCCTATATTGAATTTTATGTAGATCAAGGTTTAAATCTAGAAAATGAGCCTGACAGAATATACATATATAACTATGAACAAAATATGAGTTTAATAGATTATTATCTAGATCAATCAGTAAGCTCAACTACAATTAATGCAAAAATTAATCATCTTGAGCCTCTTCAAAGGGTTGATGATGAGCCTGAAGGTCAAGGAATAAAATATAAAATTAGAATAACAGAGCACCTAAATAATATAATTTTAAATGATTCAACTAATTCTAAATTGGGACTAGGGATAATTAATGATATAGCTGCTACTTCATTCTTTAGTATTCTAAATGATGAAGCGGACGATGAAGATTTACAATTAGCCTCAGGAACAATATTAAGTCATAAGGGGACTGTTCTTCATGGCAATCAAAGTCAGCAAGAAGACAAAAGGCCTAAAATTAAAATATACTATACTGAGCCAGAAGACTAATATTCTAGACATTATAATATTTAACAAATTTTATTTCACTTCATTTATAATAATTTAAATTTATATAAAAAATAAACTATGTGTGGAATTGTAGGGTATATAGGATCAAAGGACGCATACCCAATAATATTAAATGGTTTAAAAAGGCTTGAATATAGAGGCTATGATAGTGCTGGAATTTGTTTATATAATAATGGCAAAATAGCCTCTAAAAAGTCAAAAGGCCAAATAAGCAAATTAGAAAAGAAGATTTCTAAACTTAAATCCTTTAGTGGTTTTATGGGAATAGGCCATACAAGATGGGCAACCCATGGAGAACCAAATGATAACAATTCACACCCGCATTCTTCAAATTCAAATGAATTACATATTGTACATAATGGGATTATAGAAAATTATTCTTCTTTAAAAAAAGAGTTAGTAGATAAGGGTTTTGTCTTTTACACAGATACTGATACTGAGGTCTTAGTTAATTTAATTGAGTACATACAACTTAAAGAAAAAATAAAGTTAGGCGAGGCAGTTCAATTGGCTTTGAATTATGTAGTTGGAGCTTATGCAATTGCTGTTATAGATATTAAAAAACCCGATGAAATAGTAGTTGCAAGATTAGGAAGCCCGTTATGTATAGGTATAGGGGATGACGAATATTTTATTGGTAGTGATGTCACTCCTTTTTTAGATCACACAAAAAACGTTATCTATTTAAATGATGGAGAGATGGCCATAATTCGCAATCACAAACAGACTCAATACAGAAAAATAAAAGATGATTCATTTACAAACCCAACAGTTGAAAAATTAGAAATTGATTTAGCTAAAATTCAAAAAGGAGGCTTTGATCACTTTATGTTAAAAGAAATCTATGAACAGCCTAAAGCAGTAATCGACACGCTTCGTGGTAGACTAAAAACAAAAAGTGGTATAATAAAAATGTCCGGAGTGGATGATTATATTGATAAATTTCTTGCAGCCAATAAAATTACTATTGTTGCTTGTGGGACTTCTTGGCATGCAGGATTGATTGCTGAGTATATGTTTGAAAAAATTGCTAAAATTCCCGTAGAGGTTGAGTATGCTTCTGAATTTAGATATAGAAATCCTGTAATAAATAAATCAGATATAATAATCGCCATATCTCAGTCAGGCGAAACAGCTGATACGCTAGCTGCAATAAAACTTGCTAAAAGCAGCGGTGCCTTTGTATATGGCATATGTAATGTAGTTGGCTCAACAATTAGTAGAGAAACTGATGCTGGATCATATACTCATGCTGGTCCAGAAATTGGAGTAGCTTCAACTAAAGCATTTACTACTCAAATGACTGTTCTTTATCTTATTGCTGTTAAACTAAGTAAAAGCAAAGGGGTAATATCTTCAAAAAAATATCGTGAATATATATATGAACTAAGTTCTATTGAGAAAAAAATTACTAAAGTCCTTGGCACTGATAATAAGGTCAAAAAAATTGCCAACAAAATAAAAAATTCAACTAATTGCTTATATCTAGGGAGAGGATATAACTTTCCAGTTGCACTTGAAGGCGCACTAAAACTTAAAGAAATATCCTATATACATGCAGAAGGATATCCTGCAGCTGAAATGAAACATGGTCCCATTGCTCTAATTGATAAAAACATGCCATCAATAGTTATAGCAACAAATAAGCTTTATTATGATAAAATATTGAGTAATATTCAAGAAATAAAATCTAGAAAAGGGAAAATAATTGCAATAGTTTTTGAAGGTGATAAAGAAATTTCAAAAATTGCAGATGAAACAATTGAAGTGCCCGAAACAATTGCAGCGCTAACACCATTTGTTACAACAATTCCTCTTCAGCTATTGGCGTATCACATTGCTGTAAAGCTAGGGAAAAACGTGGATCAACCCAGAAATCTTGCAAAATCAGTTACCGTAGAGTAGTTAAAATTCTTCCCAAAAATTTGTTGTAAATTCTTCCAAATATTCTGGCATTACTTCATTTTTATTTTTAAGATTTTCAAACTTTTCCTTTGATATTTTTTTCGATTCAAACACCTGTAATTCCGTTGTGCTCTTTTCGTCAAAAACTATATCCATTCTAAATGAAATTTCATTTTGTTTTCTTCTACCTTTTACATTTTTATTTTTTTCGATCAACTTTATAGGTCTATCAAATCCAATCCTTCGTCCAAAATTAATTTTAGCATAAGACAAACTGTATTTTTCATTTTCATATTTTGAAAAAATCATCTTTCCATCTCTAAAATAAATATTGACAAAAATTCCTAGTAATTTTAAATTATAAACTGTTTTAATATTTTTATAATCTATTCTAACTATCGCATAATCATCGGGATTTATATATAACGTTCCCGAATATTTACCTCTACCTTTTGGTGCAGCTTCTATTATATAAACCAGATCATTACCTAGAACATCTATTTTAGGCTCTGAAAAAATATATTTATTAGGCTTTAGAATAAAGTTTAAATAAGAATCCCTTTCAAAAAAAAGAGAATTATAAAGCCTATTTATAGTCCTTATTTGATTATTTGCAAAATCATCTTTTTCTTTAATTTCTTTTTCTTCGAACTTTTTAATTGATTCAACATTAGTACTATCTATTTCTTCAAGCCCCTCAAAATCTAAATCACCTCCAAATATTCCTGATTTTATTTTAAAATAGGAGTCGGCTTTTAATTCATTTTTAAAAGCTTCTTCCATTTTTTTATTGATTGATTCTAAAACTTCACCTTCCTTATTATATGTTTCTCTAGACTTAATTATTTTAATTTTTTGAACTTCATCCTCAAAGTTTTTGTAATAATAAGCCAGTGTTTCAAGTCCTGAATTATTTTCTTTTGTAAGGTTAGCTAGTAAACTATCTATTAGACTCTTGTTTATTTCGGGAATTGTAGATTTAAACTTATCAATTCTAAATTTTTCAGTAATAGAATTAGATTTTCTGCTTAAATAAATTTTATTTTCAGTGAATTCTTTTTCATAATTCATTTCTATATTTTTAATTACATTAGAAATTATTTCATCCGAACTTAATTTTTTATTTGTTAAAACAACATCGGATAATTTAATTGGTGACTCAACTAATTTTATCAATGAATCGTTAAAATTATTTATGAAAAAAGACTTTTTATCATATCCAATCATAGAAACATGCATCGAATCATTTTGAGACAATTGAGATTTAATCAATTCAAAATTTCCCGAATCGTCTGTAATTAACCCAGTATTATTTGAAAAGTATACATTAGAATATGCAATGGGTAGTTCAGTAATTGAATCAATTACTTTTACGTTTAATGTCTGAGAGCTTAAATTTAAAATCCAGCAATTAAAAACGAATGATAAGAATATTTTTTTAGACAATTTATTTTTTTTTAAATATATATATTAAACATTTCATGCCATGTTAATGACTAGTTAAAAAATCATAGTATTTTTATACAAATTATAATTTAATAAATGATGCCTTTTACAAATGATGCAATAGTATTCGGAATATTAATGATTTCCCTTGGATTTGTCTTTTATACTGAATCAAAGGAAAATGGGTTTTGGTATAAATTTTATAAAATTATTCCTGGGCTACTTATGTGTTATTTTATTCCTGCAATATTCAACTCATTAGGAATAATTTCTTCTGAGGAATCTCAAACTTACTATATAGCAAGCAGATATTTATTGCCTGCATCATTATTATTAATGACATTAAGTATTGATTTAAAAGCAATATACAATTTAGGCTACAAGGCGCTGGTTATGTTTTTTACTGGAACGGTTGGAATCATAATAGGAGGGCCAATATCAATCTTAATCTTATCATTTTTTTTCCCTGAATTATTTAACGGTGCTGGTCCAGATGCAATTTGGAGAGGATTATCAACATTGGCAGGGAGCTGGATTGGTGGTGGAGCAAATCAAGCAGCAATGTTAGAAATATTTGAATATAATCCACAAAAATATGGTGGGATGGTCTTAGTAGATATTGTAGTTGCAAATATTTGGATGGCTCTAATATTATTTGGCATTGGAAAGAAAAAAGCAATTAATAAGTGGTTGAAGGCTGATACATCTGCAATTGAAGAACTGAAAGAAAAAGTTAGTTCATTTTCCAACAGTAATAAAAGAATTCCAAACTTAACAGATTATATGATACTATTAGGAATTGCGTTTGGAACAGTTGGTTTTTCCCATCTAGGAGCTGAATATATTTCTGAATTTCTAACTTCAAATTTTGAAATAATTGCTGATAAAAGCTCAGGGTTATCCTCTTTTGCGTCTAAGTTTTTTTGGATGATATCAATTGCAACATTTATTGGAATTGGATTATCATTCACAAAAGCTAGAAATTTTGAAGGAATTGGTGCTAGTAAAATTGGTAGTATTTTTATCTATGTACTGGTTGCAACAATTGGAATGAAAATGGATTTAGGATCTATTTTAGATGAACCTAAACTAATTCTAATTGGAATAATATGGATGTCAATTCATGCATTTTTATTAATTATTGTTGCAAAATTAATTAAAGCTCCCTATTTCTTTTTAGCTGTCGGAAGTCAAGCTAATGTAGGTGGTGCCGCATCTGCACCTGTTGTAGCTGCAGCATTTCATCCATCTTTAGCCACTGTTGGTGTGTTACTTGCAGTTTTTGGATATGTAGTAGGAACCTACGGAGCAATGATTTGTACCTATTTAATGGAATATACCTCTAATCTGTAATTAACTTATATGAAAAATTTAAATTTATTTTTAGCAGTTTTAATTTTAAATATCTTTTCTTCCTTTTCACAAAACCAGGGAAGTATTATTGGTGAAATATTTGATAGCAAAAGTCAATTACCATTACTTGGGGCAAATATTATTCTAGATGAC
>SGZI01000006.1 GCA_004213965.1 Flavobacteriales bacterium | reverse complement strand
TCAGTATGTCCTGAATCACCAGAACATACCTGTTCATATGTGGGGTTAGCTAAATGACCTCCAGCATATCCTGGCAATACACTAACAACTCCTCTTATCTTTAAATATATAGCTTCTGTACACCAAAAACATCCTCCAGCAAAATATGCAAAGTTTAACGTTGAATTCATAATTTAAATTATAGATCTATATTAGCGTTTAATTTTGATTATAAATTGGTACTTTTATTAGTGTAATATTAATAAATTATGGTTAAAGGACGTAATATTCATAAACACTTTAATAAACTCCATGTTTTAAAAGGAGTTGATATTGATATTACTGAAGGTGAATTTGTGTCAATAGTTGGTGATTCTGGAGCTGGAAAAACTACACTATTACATATTTTAGGGACTTTAGAAGCACCAACTCCTGATGAAAATTCTAAACTATATATAAATGATATTGATATTAGAAAATTAAATGAAGTATCATTAGCTAATTTTAGAAATGAAAATATTGGTTTCATTTTTCAATTTCATCAATTATTGCCTGAATTTACTGCTTTTGAAAATATTTGTATTCCAGGATATATTAAAAAAACAAACATTTCAGATTTAGAAAAAAAGGCTATTGAGCTAATGGAATTTTTAAATTTAAGTACTAAATTTAATAACAAGCCTAATGAACTATCTGGTGGAGAAAAACAAAGAGTTGCAGTAGCTAGAGCTCTTATTAACAGCCCTAAATTAGTTTTAGCAGATGAGCCATCAGGGAATCTTGATAGTAAATCTGCAAATAATTTATACAATCTTTTTTTTGAAATAAGAAAAAACTTCAACCATACATTTATTGTTGTTACTCACAATATGGAATTGGCAAAAAAATCTGATAGAATTTTAGAAATTTCAGATGGAATGATAAAATAAAGTATAATTCTTCACTAATTTGATTAGGGTTTTTTTTAAAAACTCTAAATTAATGTTTTATATAAAATTATTAAATTAGTATAAATACCAAAAAAACCCAGCAATGAAAAACATCCTATTTTATTTTATATTTCTAATTAGCGTTAGTATATATAGCCAAAAAATCTCAATCCCAACTGACACCATAGTTGTGACATATCACGAGACTACTATAAACAATAAGTCAATAAAGTATAAAGCAGAAGTTGGTACTCAACCTGTATGGAATGATAACGGGGAGCCAACAGCTACTTTATTCTATACCTATTATAAAAGAATTGGTAATAAAAATGAGAAAATCAACAGAGCTGAAAGGCCAATAATTATTTCCTTTAATGGAGGTCCTGGATCAGCGTCATTATGGATGCATATTGGCTATACTGGACCTAGAGTATTAAAGATTGACGATGAAGGGTTTCCAGTACAACCGTATGGAATGAAAGACAACCCCAATTCCATATTAGATGTTGCTGATATTGTTTATGTATGTCCAGTAAATACTGGATATTCAAGAATGCTTCCAAACTCAAAAGGAGATATGCCAGATAAAAAATTATTCTTTGGAATAAATTCAGATGTTAAATATTTAGCTACTTGGATAAATACATTTATTACAAGAAAAAATATATGGGAGTCTCCAAAGTATATTATTGGAGAAAGCTATGGGGGGACAAGAGTTATGGGGCTTGCTCATGAATTACAAAATAGTCATTGGATGTACTTAAATGGGGTTATTATGGTATCGCCTGCAGACTATAAAGTGTACGACACAGGTGGAGCTGTGTCTTCTGCAATAAACTTACCTTACTATACAGCTGCTGCATGGTATCATAAAGTTTTAGATAAATCACTTCAAGAAAGAGATTTATTAGATATTCTTCCTGAATCTGAAGATTTTACTATAAATGAACTATTACCTGCTATAGCAAAAGGTGGATTTATTACTGATGAAGAGAAAGATAAAATTGCAAACAAAATGTCTTATTATTCAGGAATAAGCACTAAGGATATAATTAGGCATAATTTAGATGTTCCTACAGATTTCTTCTGGAAAGAATTAGTCAGAGATGAGTCTGGCTATACTATTGGACGATTAGATTCAAGATACTTAGGTTTAGATAAGATGGAAGCTGGATCAAGTCCTGATACGAGTGCTGAAATGAATGCTTGGAATCATTCTTTCACTCCTGCTATTAACTATTATTTGAGAAATGAACTAAACTTTAATACAGATATAAAATATAATGTCTTTGGACCTGTGCATCCTTGGGATAGAGAAAATGATAATACTAGAGATAATTTGAGAGAGGCAATGGCACAAAATTCATACTTAAAAGTCTTAATTCAGTCAGGGTATTATGATGGTGCAACTACATATTTCCAAGCTAAATATACAATGTGGCAAATTGATCCAAGTGGTAAAATGAGTGACAGATTTACATTTAAGGGTTATAGGAGTGGTCATATGATGTACCTAAGAGCGGAAGATTTAGAATCTTCTAATCAAGATTTAAGAAATTTTATTATTAATTCTCTAACTAATGGTAAATCAGCCAAATATTAGACAATGATAAGATATTTTATAGCATCTATAGTTTTTATTGTTTTATATAGCTGTAATAGAACCAAAGACATTGATCATATTAGTACTAATTTTCCAGGAGAAGCTTCTGAACCAAATTTACATTTATCTAATTCAGGTAATATTTATCTAAGCTATATATCGTCAAATCCTGATAAAAAAGAAAGCAGTCTCTTATTCAGTATGTTTGACAATTTAAATTATTCTTGGAATAAACCTAATTTAATAGTTGAATCAGATAAAATGTTTGTTAATTGGGCTGATTTTCCTGAAATAACGACTGACAATCTGAATGGAATTACTGCCCATTATCTAGAAATGAGTAGTGAAAAAAAATATTCTTATGACATTAAAATAGTTAATTCAACTGATCAAGGATTCAATTGGAGCAATCCCCTAAAGCTTCATAGTGATAACACTAAAACTGAGCATGGATTTGTTTCAACAATTAATACAAAAAATGGATTCTTGTCTACATACTTAGATGGAAGGCAAAATGAACTATCAAATCAAGACAAATCTATTAGACCTCAAATGACTCTTAGAGGTACATCTTACAGTATTGATGGAAATATATTAGAAGATCTTTTAATTGATGATAGAGTATGTGATTGTTGTCAAACTGATTTAGCAATTACAGAAAATGGGGAGTCAATTGTTGTATATAGAAACAGATCCGAAGATGAAGTAAGAGATATTTATTATTCATATAAAAAGGATAGTAAATGGAGTAAACCTATTAATATTTTTAATGATAATTGGGAGATATCTGGGTGCCCTGTTAATGGTCCTGCAATTTCAACTTACAAAAATAATTCTGCTGTTGTTTGGTATACCTTTTCAAAAAACAAAAATCAAATAAAAGTTGTTTTTACAGATAATATATCTGATGGATTTCAACAACCCATACTGGTTGAAGCAAATGATCCTATTGGAAGAGTAGATATTGAATTATTAGATCCAAATAATGCTATTATTAGCTTTATAGATATAATAGATGACAAGGCTTATATAAAGCTCCAAATGATTACAAAGGAAGGTGGTCAAACTAAATTATTACTAATTGATGAATCTTCTGAAAACAGGTCTTCTGGATTTCCTGTAATTACGCTAAATAAAGAAAAAAGCAATACAATAATAGCTTGGACAGAAAGCAAAGAAAATTTTAAAATTAAAACAGCAATAGTTGATAATTCATTTTTTTTTAACTAAAAGTCTGCTTAAACCTTTTTTTTATAATAAAATTCATCTATAAAATAGAAATGGTTTTATTATTTTTGTCAAAATTTATTTCATTTAATTTACTCCATTATAAATGAATTCACTTATAAAATCAGCAATAATAATTGATAAAAAAAGTGATTTTCATAATTCCAAAGTTGATATACTTATTGAAAATAATATCATAACTAATATTGGGAAAAATCTAAAGAATCCTAAAAACTATAAAGAAATATCCTTTAATAACTTACATGTTTCAAAAGGGTGGTTTGATTATAGTGTATGCTTTGGTGAACCTGGATATGAAGAGAGGGAGACTATTTTAAATGGGATTAAAGTAGCTTCACGATCTGGTTTCACTTCAATTGGATTGCAACCAAACACCTCCCCTGTTATAGAAAAAAAGACTGAAATTGAGTACTTAAATTCTTTAACTCAGGAAAAAATTGTAAACGTATACCCAATTGGTGCATTAACAAAGAAATCAAATGGGACAGAATTGGCTGAAATACTTGACATGAAGGAATCTGGTGCTGTTGCTTTTGGGGATTATAAAAACCCCATATCCAATCCAAATGTTCTAAAGCTTGCTCTTGAATACACTGCTGAATCAAAAATTCCTGTTTTTTCATTTCCTAAAGACAATAACATTGCTCAAGACGGAGTAATGAATGAAGGTTTAATCAGCACATCCCTTGGATTAAGAGGGATTCCTTCAATAGCTGAGGAAATAACTATTGCTAGAGATATATCTGTTTTAGAATATACTGAAGGCTTTCTACACATTCCTACTGTATCGTCTGCAAAATCTGTTGAGCTAATAAGAAAAGCTAAATCAAAAAAATTAAATATTTCCTGTAGTGTAGCTATACATAATTTGTTTTTCCATGATGATAAAATTCAAAATTTTAATACTAATTTCAAAGTAAGCCCACCTCTTAGAACACCTGATGATACAAAAGCGTTAATTGCTGGATTAAAAGATGGCACAATAGATATAATAACCTCAGACCACAACCCTTTAAATATTGAGCTTAAAAATATTGAATTTGATAATGCTAGCTTTGGAACTATAGGTTTAGAATCTGCTTTTGGAGCTTTAAATATGCTATTCCCAATAAAAACAACAATAAACCTTCTTACTAGAGGAAAGAATCTATTTGGTATAGATAATGATTTTATTAAAATTGGCAACACTGCTGACTTAACTCTTTTTAATCCCCTATCTGAATATCTTTTTGATGAAGATAATATATTGTCCAAATCAAAAAACTCAATATTTATTGGATCTAAACTAAAAGGAAAAGTTTACGGAGTTATTAACAAAGGTCAAGTTGAACTAAATTCATGATAAAAAAAGACTCTTTCGAATATCGCTTTAGAGATTCAACTGATACTAACAAATCATCTCCTCTTGTTTTGATGATCCATGGATATGGAAGTAATGAAGATGATTTATTCTCATTTGCTTCTGATCTTCCTGAAAACTATAAAATAATTTCATTAAGAGCGCCCTACTCCCTTCCATATGGTGGTTTCTCATGGTATGACATAAATTTAGATAACTCTTCTAATATTAAAATCAATATATCTCAGGCTAATGACTCTATCTTAAAAATTAAAAATTTTGTAGAGAACGATTTAACAAATAAATTTTCATTTGATATGAATAATATTTGTTTAATTGGATTCAGTCAAGGCACCATACTTAGTTATGCGCTGTCATTAAATTATCCAAACTTATTTAAGAAAATTATAGCATTAAGCGGAAAAATAAACATAGATTTAATTGATAAAACTGCAAAAGATTATTCGAGTCTAAAATTTTTCTGCTCTCATGGTGTTGCAGACCAAGTAATCCCAGTTAATTTTTCTAGAGAATCTATAAGCTGGTTAAAATCTAAAAACATTAGCCATACTTACAAAGAATATGATATGGCGCATAGTGTTAGTCAAGAAAATTTCTATGATTTTTTAGATTGGATGAAATTAAACCTCAAATAGTAATTTCTAATCCATCATAGGCTAAATAAACATTATCAGGTAAAATCTTCTCAACTTCATCATGAAACCCTAACATATGACTAATATGGGTTAAATAAGCTTTTTTAGGGTTGACAGTTGAAATGAATTCTAATGCTTGGTCTAAATTAAAATGAGAATAATGTTCTTCAATTCTTAATGCATTAATTATTAAAACATCTAAACCAGATAATTTATCAACTTCCTTATTATCAATTGTTTTTACGTCAGTCAAATAAGCAAAATTCTCAAATCTATACCCATAAACCTGCAAATCCTTATGCATTGCGTTAATAGGAATAATTATTTTATCACTAATATTAAATTTTGAAGTAACTATATTCTGCAAAACCTTAGGAGACCCAGGGTAACTATAGTTTTTGTCAAAAATGTAATAAAATCTTTTTTTTAATGCACCTAAAACTCTTTTATGAGCATAAATGGGAATTTTTCCCTGTTTAAAAAAAAACGGTCTTATATCATCTAACCCTGCTACATGATCGCTATGTTCATGTGTGTAGAGAATAGCATCAATTTTTTTACAATTTGATTCTAACATCTGCATTCTAAAGTCTGGCCCACAATCAATAACAAAATTATAATTGTCCCAAATTACTAATACTGATGATCTTAAGCGCTTATCCTTTGGGTTATTGCTCTTGCATACCGGATGATCATTACCAATTATTGGTATTCCATGAGATGTTCCTGTACCTAAAAATCTAACTTTTATCATAAAATAACTGTGTTCAAAAATAAGTTATTTTTTTGCTTTAATCCATAAGGAATTTAATAACTTTGTAAAGTCAAAAAAACATTTAATGAATGATGTAATTCATAATGGTGACCCAAAGTTTGATTCTACACCTACAATCAAACAAAAAGCATTAAAAATAAATCTGAACGATGATATATACGGCACTTTTGCAGAAATTGGTGCCGGACAAGAAACTGTAAGACAATTCTTTAGAGTTGGTGGCGCTTCAGGAACAATTGCAAAATCATTATCAGCGTATGACAAGTCATTTAGTGATGCAATCTATGGCATTGAAGATGACAAAAGATATGTAACCCAGAATCGTTTAAGAAAAATGCTTGTCCAAGAGACTAACTTAATAGAAGAAAGGGTTGGAAGGGAAAAAAATCCGAATAAGATGTTCTTTTGTTATGCAAACACTGTTGCCACTATAGATTTTGCTAAAAAATTTAAAGGTCATGGCTGGGTAGGCATAAGATTTCAAATTGATCCTAAAGATGATTATAATGAAATTATTCTACATGTTAGATTTAAAGAGAATATTGCACGTCAACAGCAAGAAACATTAGGGATATTAGGAACTAATCTAATATATAGTGCTTTCTACAAGTATAATGTGCCAAGAAAAATTATACAATACTTGTATGACAACCTAGATAGAGAACAATTAGAAATTGATACTATAAATTTTTCAGGACCTGTTTTTAAAGATGTTGATAATAGAATTATGAGCTTAGAGCTAGTAAAGAACAGGTTAACTGAGGCGGTTATGTTTGGCCCTAACGGCCAAAACATACTTCCTGCAGCTGCACTTTACAAAAAAAATATCCTAGCATTAAGAGGAAGATTTAGGCCTGTTACAAAGGTAAATGAAGATATGTATGTGAAATCTTTGAAGCTTTTTCTTGAAGAAAAAAAAGTAAAAAAAGAAAATACGATAGTAATTTTTGAAATTACACTTGCTGATTTAGAGAATAAGGGTGAAATAGATGAAATGGATTTCATGGATAGAGCTAAACTTTTAGGATCTCTTGGAGAAACAGTGTTAATTTCTAATTATAAAGAATATTACAGATTAGTAGAATATTTCTCGTTATATACCGATAAAAAAATTGGACTTTGTATGGGGGTTAATAATCTTATTGAAGTTTTCGATCCTAAATACTACATCAAACTAAGCGGTGGTATTTTAGAAGCATTTGGAAAATTATTCTTTAAAAAATTAAAAGTGTACTTATATCCTGTTATTTCTGAAAATGGAGAAATAATAACCAGTGAAAACTTAAAGGTTCATCCAAGAATAAAAGAATTATACAAATTCTCTAAATTTAACGGCAGAGTAGTTGATGTAAAAAACTACAATAAAGATTCATTAAAAATCTATTCAGAAAAAGTTCTAGAACAAATAAAATCAAATAAAAAAGGTTGGGAAAAACTTCTTCCTAAATCAGTTGCCTCAAAAATTAAAAATCAAAAATTATTTGGGTTTAAGGGTTAGTTATTGAATTATTTGATTTGCATGATCTTTTGTTTTTACTTTCTCAATAATGTCAGTAATGACTCCACTTTCATCAACGATAAAAGTTGTTCTTATTATACCCATATATTCTCTTCCCATAAATTTCTTCTCCCCCCAAACTCCATATGAATTAATTACTTTCTTTTCTGTATCACATAAGAGCTTGTATGGAAACTTAAATTTACTTTGAAAATTTGCTTGTTTTTTATGATCATCTGCACTTACTCCTAACACTTCGTAGCCAGATTTAGTTAACCTTTCATAATTATCACTTAGATTACAAGCTTGAGCAGTACATCCTGGAGTGTTAGCTTTTGGATAGAAAAAAATAACTAGCTTTTTTCCTTTGTAGTCATTTAATCTAACAATCTCTCCATTATGATCCTCACATTCAAAGTTTGGAGCATTATCTCCGATTACTAATAATCCCATATTTATTATATTTATAATTAATTATATCCTAACAAATATAATTTAATGAATAAAAAAGAAAAAGTAAATTTTGTTATAAAATCCCTTGAGTCATTATACCCTGAAGTACCTATACCTCTAAATCATCATGACCCATATACACTATTAATAGCTGTATTGCTCTCAGCTCAATGTACTGATAAACGTGTAAACAAAATAACTCCTTTGTTATTTAAGAAGGCTGATAATCCCTATGAGATGATTAAATTGTCTGTTGATGAAATTAAAGCTATAATTAGACCTTGTGGGTTATCCCCTATGAAGAGTAAAGGAATCTATGGCTTATCAAAAATTTTAATTGAAAAATATAAAGGTAAGGTTCCTTCAAATTTTGTTGATCTAGAAAGTCTTCCATCTGTTGGCCATAAAACAGCTAGTGTTGTTATGTCTCAAGCATTTGGATTTCCGGCCTTTCCTGTAGACACACATATACATAGAATGATGTACAGATGGGGTTTGTCATCTGGAAAAAATGTAATGATAACAGAAAGGGATGCGAAAAGATTGTTTCCCAAAAACCTTTGGAATAAATTACATCTTCAAATAATTTATTATGCACGAGAAAAATCTCCAGCTAGGGGTTGGAAAATAGAAGATGATATGATTACTGAAAAAATTGGACGAAAATCTTTATTTAAATAATGCCTTTAATTCATTATAAACTCAAAATTTTTGGAATTTAATTTCAAAATATTAAGTGATTTAGAATAGCTAATTATAAAATTAACAGTTTCTTTTTTTGGATTAAGTTCAGATTTTTTTTGACTTACAGAGTAGTTTTCGTTCATATATTATATTTTCATATATAACGAAAAAAAATATCAATTATTATATTGTTTTAACTAGTTAAAACAATATTCTTTTTATCTATTATATTACGAAGGTTTATTAGTGCATACCTCATTCTTCCTAAAGAAGTATTAATACTAACACCTGTCTTATCGGAAATTTCCTTAAAACTCATGTCATTATAAAATCTATACTTTAAAACTTCTTTTTGATCATTAGGTAGATGTTCTATAAGTTTTTTTACATCATTAAGAATTTGGGATTTAATCATTGACTTTTCAGCATCCAATGAAGAATCACTTAAAACTGAAAAAATATCAAAATCATATGAGTTTTCAAATTTTGGTATTCTTTTGTTTTTTCTAAAATGATCTATAACTAAGTTATGAGCAATTCGCATTACCCATGACACAAACTTACCTTGTTCATTATAATTTCCAAGCTTTAGTGTTTTTATGACTTTTATAAAAGTGTCTTGGAAAACATCCTCTGTAAGGTCCCTGTCTAAAACTTTTGAATATATAAAACTATATATTCTTTGTTTATGCCTTTTAATTAAAATCTCAAGTGATTTTTCATCACCATTAATATATGAAGAAACGAGCTCTGAATCTGAAATTATTGGAATTCTCATAACATTACTTTTTATAAAATCATCAGTTGGTTAGATGATCTTTGTTTATAAATTATCTTTTTAAAGTAATGTTATTCTATAGGCAAATAATTGTTTTATTTAAACCAAATATATGATTATTAATATAATTAATCAAAATTTTATTTTTTTAAACAATATTAATTTGATCCCTTAATTAAGTATTATATTTGATATCACCTCTAATAACAGTTATGAAAACAGGGCACAAACTAATCTTTGATCAAATACAAGTTAAAGGTGCAAAAGTTCATAATCTAAAAAATATAGATGTAAAAATTCCTAGAAAAAACTTAGTAGTTATAACTGGTTTATCGGGTAGTGGAAAATCTTCATTAGCATTTGACACACTATATGCAGAGGGACAAAGAAGGTATGTTGAAAGCTTGTCAAGTTATGCAAGACAATTTCTAGATAGAATTAGCAGACCAAAAGTTGAGTACATAAAAGGACTCTCTCCTGCTATAGCAATTCAACAAAAAGTTAATAATAGCAATCCCAGATCTACTGTTGGAACCTCAACAGAAATATATGATTACTTAAAGCTTCTATTCTCAAGAATTGGCAAAACATATTCGCCAATTTCAAATAAGGAAGTAAAAAGAAATACAGCTGCGGATGTAATTGATTATATAAAAACATTAGATAGTGGAGATAAAATTCTTCTTTTATCTGAAATACTATTTAAATCCAAGAAAAATTTAATTGTAAAATTAGAATCATTACTTAAGCAAGGTTATAATCGAGTTAAAGTAAATGACAGTGTTATAAAAATTAATCAAGCTATTGAATTAGAGAAAGTAACAGATGAAAAGATTTTTTTAGTGATTGATAGAATTATTATTTCGAATAATGAATCATTCTATAATAGAATTTCAGATTCTATTGAGTCTGCAATATTTGAAGGTCATGGCAAATGTATTATCAACTCAATAGATAATAAAATTTTTAAAGAATTTAATATCAAATTTGAAAAGGATGGAATAAAATTTCTTGAACCAAACATTAATTTATTTAGCTATAATAACCCATATGGCGCATGTCCAAATTGTGAAGGTTATGGAGACATTGTTGGAATTGATAAAGATATTGTTTTTCAAAATAAAGAGCTGTCAATATATGAAGATGCAATATTTCCTTGGAGAGGAAAAAGATTAAGACGATACAAAAATTTATTAATAAAAAATGCTGATAAATTTAGTTTTCCAATCCATAAACCATATTACAAATTAACATCATCACAGAAAGATCTTTTATGGGATGGAAATGAACATTTTACAGGCTTAAACTCATTTTTTTTAAAACTTGAGAAAAAAATGTATAAAATCCAAAATAGAGTAATGTTGTCTAGATATAGAGGAAAAACTAAATGCAAGTTATGTAATGGGAATAGACTTAGGCCAGAATCAAACTTTGTTAAAATTAAAAATCAATCTATATCTGATCTTATTAATATTCCAATATCAGAATTAATAAAGTTTTTTAACAACTTAAAACTTACAAATTCTGAAGTAAAAATTACGAAAAGAATATTAAGTGAGGTTAAAACTAGATTAACATTTCTTGATGATTTAGGATTAGGATATCTAACTCTTAATCGAAAATCAAAATCATTGTCAGGCGGAGAGAGTCAAAGAATTAATTTAGCCACCTCTTTAGGTAGTAATTTAGTAGGCTCATTGTATATTTTAGATGAACCAAGCATAGGACTTCACCCAAATGACACAGAGAAGCTTATTAGCATTTTAAAAAAATTAAAGAAATTAGGCAATACTGTTATCGTAGTAGAACATGATGAGGAAATAATAAAAGAAGCAGATTATATAATTGATATTGGACCAAAAGCTGGCTCAAATGGCGGAGAAATTGTTGCAGAAGGTAAATTTAAAGATTTTATAAAACAGAATTCGTTAACTGCAAATTATATAACTAAGGAGATACAAATAGAATTACCAAAAAAAAGAAGGACATCAAATAGAAAGATTAGTATTATTGGTGCTAGAGAAAATAACTTAAAAAATATAAATGTTGATTTTCCTTTAAATGTTATGTCAGTTATTACAGGTGTCTCTGGTAGTGGAAAAAGCACATTAATCAATAATATATTATACCCATCAATAGCTAATTTACTAGGTGATTATTCTGTAAAAAAAGGTGAACACAGTCACATTGAAGGAGATTTCAAATCAATTGAATTTGTAGAGCTGGTTAATCAGAACCCTATAGGAAGATCTTCAAGATCAAATCCTGTTACATATATTAAGGCTTATGATGATATTCGAAAACTATTTTCATCTCAGAGATATAGTCTTATTCGAGGCTATAAACCTAAACATTTCTCATTTAATGTTGATGGCGGTAGATGTGAAAATTGTAAGGGTGAGGGTGAAGTTACCATTGAAATGCAGTTTATGGCAGATGTACATATTAAATGTGAAGATTGTGACGGAAAAAGATTTATTAAAGATGTTTTGGAAGTCAAATTTAAACAGAAAAACATTGATGATATATTAAATTCAACAATTGACGAAGCAATTGACTTTTTTGAAAGAAATGATGAATTAAAAATTAAAAATAAACTTCAGCCCCTTAAAGATGTTGGATTAGGTTATATAAAACTAGGACAAAGCTCTTCTACTCTGTCAGGAGGTGAAGCTCAAAGAATAAAGCTAGCGTCATTTTTAGGATTAAAAAATAATAAAAAAAATGGGTTATTTATTTTTGATGAGCCAACTACTGGCCTTCATTATGATGATATTAACAAACTATTAAAATCTATTAATTCATTAATTGACAAAGGTAATACTGTTGTTATTATTGAGCATAATATGGAACTAATTAAATGTGCAGATCATCTAATTGATCTTGGACCTAAGGGTGGAAATGAAGGAGGTGAAATGGTTGCTGCAGGTAAACCAGAAGAAATAATATCAAAAAAGAAATCAATAACTGCTAAATACCTAAAAAAAGTTTTATAAAAATCAGTTTGGCATAAGATTTGTATTCTAATAAATAGTTAGTTTAATTTATTGAGTAGTTAGTTGAATAAAGCCTTGTAAGTCTAATCTTTCCTTTTAAAACTTATAAGGCTTTAGCTATTCAATTAGATTCTTTTCAAAATTATATCAGCTAATTTCTTTGCTAGATTTCTTCTATGATATTGATCTATACTAAGGGCTTGAATATTTAATTCACCTTTTTTATAAGAATTATAGCAACTCTCAATGTATTTAAATAAATCATCATATTGATCATATAAAAAATACTTTCCGGTTTTTGTAGTATTAATAATCTCCTTTACCTCTGATCCCTCAGGTCCAATAGCAACAATAGGTCTTCCCGAATTAATGTATTCGAAAATTTTAGCAGGAATTACATAACTTGACTCATTGTCATCTACCTCAACTAATAATAAAATTTGTGATTTTATTAAATATGGAATTGTTTCTTTATAATCTAAATAATTATGATATATAGTATTATTTTCTAAATTATTTAAATCTATAAATTCTCTTATATTCTTGTCAACATTTCCAATAAAATTAATTTGTAAATCTTCTTTTATCTTGTTGTTTTGGGATGAAATAGCTCCTAGTGCTCTCCATAAGATTTCAGGATTTCTTTCAGGCAGCAAAGAGCCAATATGTGTTATTGAAAATTTCTTGTCTAAGGCTAATTCTTTTCTGTCATAATCAAATCCATTGTGTATTAAAGAAATTGGCTTAGAAGTTATTTTCTTATAATAATTAAGCAGCTTTTTTGATGTAACTATAATTCTATCACAAGAATTAATCACATTTTTTTCTAATTTTAAATGCTTTCTCTTAGTATTTGCATTTAGTTTTAACTTTTTGTGATAATTGATTTTTGTCCATGGGTCCCTAAAATCAGCATACCAAGTAATATTTAATTTTAATTTAAGATTTAAACCTATTAAATGTAAACTATGAGGTGGTCCTGATGTTATAACAGTGTCTATTTTGTTTTCTAATAAATATTTTAAAAGAAATTTTGTTGATGGTTTTACCCAGAATATTCTAGAATCTGGAATTAAGAAATTGCCTCTTATATATATTAAAAATTTTTCAATTAAAGATTGGTCTTTATAATTTGGAACTCCTCCCCTTCTTATTCTATTTACTATTTTATTAAAAAAACTAAATGGTTCAAAAATAGGTGCTTTAATTACCTCTATTTCTGGATTAATCTCATTTAATAAACTATTATCTAAAAATGGATATTTAGGGTTAGATGGAGTATATATAACTGGTTTAATGTTATTTTCTAAAAGGTAATTAGAGAGTTTTAGCCATCTTTGTACGCCAGGACCTCCTGAGGGAGGCCAATAGTATGTAATTATAAGTGCTTTAGTTTTCATTTTTAGTAAAAAACTTATATATCATTCCTGAGATTATTAAAAGCATCAAAATAGAACCAGATAAGGATATTAAACTTCCTTTTTTTACAATATCTGGATCAAAAATAAATTCTATTATATGGTTTCCAGATTTTACATTCATACCTCTTAAAATGTAATTAACATTAAAATGTTCAGTTTTTTTACCATCAATAAATGAATTCCATCCATAAGGATAAAAGATCTCAGAAAAGACAATAAAACCATCTTCATTTGTATTGTATTCATATGTAATCTTATTTGGCTTAGCCTCTATGAGATTAACATAAGAGTCTTTATTAATAACAAATTTCTCTGATTTTAGTTTTGTTGATATTGCATTATTCTTATTATTCAATGTATCTAATGCTATTACCTCTAAATCCTTAGATCCAACATTGATGACAGAGTCAACAAACCATGCTGGACCGTTTACAGAATCATTTATATATAGCTGTGAATCACCCTTTTGATTATTAAAAATAATATATTTAGTGTTTAACATATTTAGGGTGTTCATATGAGTGTTATTTATGTAGAAATCTAAAATCTCATTATAGCTACTTAGTTTTGCCGCATGATAGCCCGTAATTGAATTGTGAAAATATGATGCTTTGGTAGAATTAGATGTTAAATCCAATACTCGGAAATATGATTTATCAGATAATATTTTTGAATTTATTTTATCTAAACTATAAGGCTTTTCAACTAAATCAGAATTAATAAAATTACTACTATTAACATATCTCTTATTGAAAGGTATTAGATCTGTAAGTATTAAAACCGTTAAACCAATAATGAATACATTGCTTTTAATCTTATTCTTTAGATAAATAAAAATAAATGTAAATGTTAGCAAAACAAATATTGATGCTCTAAACAAATCATTTATATAAATTTCCATTCTATCTTTCTTAATAACTTCTAAAATAGATGAATTTATATTTACATCATTAACTCCACTAAAAGACATACTTCCTTTAGCTACAAACAGGAAAAAAATAATTGCACAAAAAATAGCTAAAGTTTTTAGTAAATCATTTAAGTATCTATTATCTAACCTTTTAGTAATTATAGTAGATAGCCCTAGTACTGCAATAAGAGGAATACATAATTCTAAAATAACCTGTATTGAAGAAACAGCTCTGAATTTATTATATAGAGGGAAATAATCAATAAATATATCCGTAAGGAGGTTAAAGTTTTTTCCGTATGATAACAGCAGTGATAGTATAATTGCTGTAATTGCCCAATATCTATACTTACCGCTAATTGTAAAAAGGGCATAAACAAATAAGAAGAATACTACTATACCAATATATGCAGGAGCTTCAACAAATGGCTGATCTCCCCAATATGCTGGAGCATTTTTGACAATTTTTCTAGATTCTAAAGCTGTATAGCCATTTTCTTTTAAAAATTTATAAAAATTCGAATCTACTCCTAAATCCTCAGCACTTCCCCCTCCCATAATTCTTGGAATGAATAAATTTAAACTTTCAAAAAATCCATAACTCCATTGTGTAATATATTCTTTATCTAGTCCACTTTTTGTTTCCTTAGATGAACCATCTGAGTTTATAGTTAATTCTGACACATTACCTCTCGTACTTTCATTAGCATATTCGCTTGTAGCCATTAAATTTGTTGCATTTAATAACAGAGCTATGAATAATGCTGAAAACAATATTCCTATTGATTTAAAAAAATGTTTAATTTGATTATTTTTCCAACAGTCAATTAAAGTATAAAATCCAATTGCCAGTACAATAAACATCAAATAGTAGGTCATTTGAAAATGATTAGCACAGAACTGTAATCCAAGGGCTAGAGTTGACAAAATAAAACCTTTTGAATATTTTCCATCAAAAACCATTAATATACCTGCAATAACCAATGGCATATATGCTATTGCATGTGCTTTTGCATTATGACCAGCCCCAATTATTATTATTAAATAGGTAGAAAAGCCAAAGGCAAGAGCTCCCAATACAGCTAATCTGTATTCTACTTTCAAACTAAGCATTAGTATGTAAAACCCTAAGAAATACAGAAATAAATAATCTGCAGGTCTAGGCAAAAACCTTAATAATAAATCTAATTTTTTTATATAATTATGGGGGTATTTTGCGCCTAGTTGATAAGTAGGCATTCCAGAAAAAGCACTATTTGTCCAATAAGTTTCATTACCTGTTGTTTCTGCAAAATCCTTATGTTGTTTAGCCATTCCTTCATATTGAACAATATCATTTTGTAGTATCTTTTCTCCTTGTAAAACTGGAGAGAAATATAAAAGAGATATGCAGCAGAATATAACTAATACAAAAATGTGTTTAAAATTGTTATTTAATATGTTCTTTATTATCATATAATCAACATCTTTTAATCAATTTCTTCATAATCTATATAATCTCCGACATTTTTGTTTTTTGAATTTCCTTTAGGCATTTTGTCTATCGTAACATCTCCTTCTTTTTCATCACTCGATTTATTCTTGGTATGACTGAATGGATTATTTTTAAATTTATTTAATACATATGCTAAATACAATCTTGAAAGAAACTTAAATATGTAGTAGACAACTATAAAAGTTAATATGAATTTTAATAAACCCAATTTAAATGATTTTTATATTGAAAAGCAAAAATACAATTCTTAGAATTCAAAAACAGTTAATATAATATTAAAATATAAATATTTTATCTTTGTATAACAGAAATAATCTCATGAAAAAATCCTTACTTATTTTAATAGCTCTTATGTTTTTTTTTAATACTAAAGTTTTTTCACAATACACTGATATTATTAATTCTAATAGACCTGGAACTTCTCAAAGTGCTTTTTCAGTAGGCTCTAATGTAATCCAATTAGAAACTGGAGTGTTTTTGGTAAATCAAGAGCATGAATTGATAGAGAATAAAGTTGAAGGCGCAGGATTAAATTTCATGGTTAGATATGGGTTAATTCTAGAAGAATTAGAACTCCAAATTAACGGTATTTATCAAAACGACAAATTTACTGATATGAGATCAACTATAGACAGTGAATACAGCAGAAGTAATTTTAGAAAATTTAAAATTGGAGCTAAATATCTAGTCTATGATCCTTATAAAAACAAAGATGATAGTCCAAATTTATATAGTTATTGGGCTAATAATAAATTTGACTGGAATTCTCTTATTCCTGCAGTTTCAGTTTATGTTGGGATAAATATAGATGGAAAAAACAATCCATTTACTGCATCTGGCATAAAAGGGGTTAGTCCGAGTTTTATGATTGCAACTCAGAATAACTTTAAAAACAATTTTGTGCTAATTACCAATTTAATTCTTGAAAGAATTGGTTCAGATCAAAATGACTTTGAATATATAATAACTCTTACACATGCTTTTAATCAAAAATGGGTTAGTTTTATTGAAACACATGGTATTAAAAGTGATTTTTATGCAGATAATATGTTAAAATTTGGAGGGGCATATCTTAGTAATGAGAATTTACAATTTGACACCTCTCTAGTGTTTAATTTCAAGAATACACCAAAAATATTTTATATTAATTTTGGGGGGAGTTATAGGTTTGATTTACATAAAGACAAAGAATGATTCAAGTTCAAAAAGCAATAAGTAATAAGGATATAAAGAGATTTGTAGAATTCCCTTTTAAATTATACAAAAACTCTAAATATTGGGTCCCTCCTATTATAAGTGAAGAAATAAATATTTTTAACTCAGATATTAATCCTGCACTAAAAATTTCTACTGTCTCATTATATTTAGCTATTAAAGACAATGTAGTCGTTGGCAGAATCGCAGCGATTATTAATTCCATAGAAGTAAATGAAAAAAAAATAAAAAAAATTCGTTTTGGTTGGTTTGATGTGATAGATGATTTAAATGTTACCAAAAAGTTAATAGATAAAGTAAATGAGATTGGAAAAGAAAATAATTTAGAATATATGGAAGGTCCTATAGGATTCTCTAATTTAGATAAGGTTGGTGTTCTTACTTATGGATTTGATAAAATTAGCACTATGATTACCTGGTATAATCATCCCTACTACTCATCTCATTTCGAAAAACTAAATTTTAAAGTAGAAAAGCAGTATTTAGAGAAAAAGTTTTCCTTTAAAGACATTGATAAAGACTATTATTCTAAAATGAGCAAAATAATTCAAAGGAGATATGATTTTAATGCTGTTACTTTTAATAATACAGAAGATGTGTTAAATTATGTAAATGAAATGTTTGATTTATTTAACAAGAGTTATTCAAAATTATCATCATTTGTTGAGATAAATGAGGATCAAAAAGAATATATAAAAGATAAATTCTTAAGATATCTTAATCCAAAATTTATAACGTTTGTTTTTGACAATAAAAATAATATTATAGGTTTTGCTATAATTATGCCTTCTTTTGCTAAGGCACTTCAAAAAATGAAGGGGAAGTTATATCCATTTAGATTCTTTCATTTAATTAAAGCTAGAAAACATGTTAAAAATGTAACTCTATATCTAATTGGAATAGATCCTGATCATCAGAATAAAGGAGTTACAGCAATTCTTTTTAATTCTTTAATACAAACCCTAAGAGGAAAAGGTATTGAAGATTGTTACAGAACACCAGAATTAATAGAAAATGATGCAATAGATAAAATTTGGAAAAATTTTAAACCAGTATTAAGAAAAAAAAGATGCACCTATAGAAAGATGCTTAAGTAGATTTTTTATAATTCTTTAGATAATTCTTTATATAATCCTGAGTCAAGTCTATCTCTTATACTAGAAAATGCATCCAATGTTTCCTGGATATCTTTTGAGTTATGAGATGTTGTTGGTATTAATCTTATTAGTATTAATCCCTTAGGGATTACTGGGTATACAACAATAGAGCAAAA
Organism: Flavobacteriales bacterium; assembly: GCA_004213965.1. Classification (GTDB taxonomy): domain Bacteria; phylum Bacteroidota; class Bacteroidia; order Flavobacteriales; family Flavobacteriaceae. Next base: position 16,820 of record SGZI01000006.1, on the reverse strand, counting down.
TATTAGATGATTCTCCCTTAAATCCTTAACCAAGGCAAATGCTTCTGGAACAGTTCCTTTCAAATAAACAGGAGTAACACAGCTTTGAGTAGTGCCAATATCAAATCCTCTTTCCTTTAAACCATTTTGAAGTTCATTGACATTTTTCCATAATTTATCTTTTAAGGCTGGAATAGACCTTAACATTTCAAGTCTTTTTAATATACCTACAACTAATTGCATTTGTAGAGATTTAGCAAATACTTGAGATCTCATGTTGTATTTAAGAAAATCTATTACCTCTTTATCAGATGCAATAAACGCTCCTGTACTGGCTAATGATTTAGCAAAAGTTGCAAAATATACATCTATTTTATCTTGTACCCCTTGCTCTTCTCCAGCACCAGCTCCTGTTTCTCCTAATGTTCCAAAACCATGAGCATCATCAACTAATAATCTAAACTGATACTTATCTTTTAGATCTGTTATTTCTTTTAATTTTCCCTGCTCACCTCTCATTCCAAATACACCTTCTGATATTACTAATATGCCTCCTCCAGTCTCTTTAGTAATCTTTGTTGCTCTTTCAAGATTCTTTTCTAAACTAGCAATATCATTATGTTTATATGTAAATCTTTTTCCTAAATGTAATCTTACACCATCAACAATACAGGCGTGAGAATCCATATCATAAACTACAACATCATTTTTTCCTAGTAATGAGTCTATTGTTGACAGAATTCCTTGATATCCAAAATTAAGGACATAAGCTGACTCTTTTTTGGAAAATTCTGCTAACTCTTTCTCTAATCTTTCATGTAATGGTGTATGTCCTGACATTAACCTAGCTCCCATTGGATATGCTGATCCATATTTTTTTGCTGCTTCAGCATCAGTTTTCCTTACATCTGGGTGATTTGCCAACCCTAGATAATCATTCACACTCCATATGATGACATCTTTTCCTTGAAATTTCATCCTGTTTGAAATTTCACCTTCTAATTTTGGAAAAGCAAAATAACCTTCAGCAATATCAGCCCATTTTCCTAATGGCCCTTTATCTTTATACATTTTTTCGAAAAGATCTTTCATTAATGTTTTTTTATAAAATTATTTATTTAACGTATTGAATTTTCTTCAATAAACTCTCGTTTTTTGAATCAAAAAACCCTTGTTCTTCCATCCATTTATCACTGTATATTTTACTTAAATATCTTGATCCATGATCAGGAAAAATAATAACTACTTTATCAGTTTCTTTAAATTCTCCTTTATCACTTAATTGTTTTACTGCCTGAAATGCAGCACCGCTTGTGTAACCAACGAATATCCCTTCAGTTTTAACTATATCTCTAGCAGTATGAGCACTATTTTCATCATTAACTTTTACATATTTATCTATTGTGTCAAAATCTGTTACTGATGGAATTAAGTTTTTTCCTAAACCTTCAATTCTATATGGGAAAATTTCTTTTTCATCAAATTCTCCAGTTTCATGATATTTTTTCAAAACTGAACCATATGCATCAACTCCTATTATTTTAATATTTGGATTCCTTTCTTTTAAATATTTTCCTATTCCAGAGATGGTGCCACCAGTTCCACTACATGTAACAAGATGAGTTATTTCACCATTAGTTTGTTTCCATATTTCTGGCCCAGTAGTTCTATAATGTGCTTCAGAATTTAAATAATTAAAATACTGATTAATGTATATTGACCCTTTTATTTCTTCATGTAATCTTTTAGCAACTTGATAGTATGATCTTGAGTCATCTGCAGGAACATTAGCAGGACAAACGTATACTTCTGCCCCCATTGCTTTAAGCATATCAATTTTATCCTGAGAAGACTTTGAGCTAACAGCTAATTTGCATTCGTATCCTTTAATTATTGAAACCATAGCAATACTAAAACCTGTATTACCAGAAGTTGTCTCAATAATTGTATTACCAGGTTTTAACAACCCTTTTCTTTCAGCTTCTTCAATTATATATAATGCTATTCTATCTTTGGCGGAGTGACCAGGATTACACCCTTCAATTTTTGCAAAATATTCTCCTTTTAATTTACTCGCTACCTTATTGAGTCTAATCATAGGTGTTTCGCCTATAAGCTCTAATATATTATTTGCGATTTTTTTGCTTTTTCCCATTAACTGTTTGGATTAATGCAATGCAAAATTAAGTGTTTTTTTTTAAACTATTGTTTTAGTCTAAATGAAAGAATTACATGAACTTATATTTTAATATTTTCAAGAGAATTTAATAAATATGCATGTTGTTCATTGCAATAATTTAAGTGAGTCACAATCCTAATTTTATTTAAACCCATAGAATGCCAATCAAATTGAACATTTAGCTTGTTAAAAACCTCTATAATTGACTCTTTTTTGATTGCATTATTAATCTCAAATACTATAATATTTGTCTCAATAACTTCAACCTTCTTTACAAAGTGCATATTAACTAGTTTTTCTCCTATTTCTTCAGCTCTTATATGATCATTTTTAAGTCTATCGATATTGTTTTCTATTGCATAAATTCCAGCTGCTGCCATATAACCAATTTGCCTCATTGCCCCACCTAGTATCTTTCTAGTCCTAAGAGAATTTTTCATTATCTCATTATTGCCAATTAAGACTGAACCCATTGGACACCCAAGCCCCTTACTTAGACATACTGAAATTGTATCAAAAATAGCTCCGTAATCCTTTGGATTTTCATTTTTCTTTACAATAGCATTCCATATTCTAGCTCCATCAAGATGTAAGCTTAACTCCTTCATGTTGCAGACTTCCTTTATTTCTTTAATTTCATTAATATCCCAACAAGCCCCACCTCCTTTATTTGTTGTATTTTCTAGAGTAACTAGAGATGATAGAGGGCTATGATAAAACTCTTTAGGATTAATTGATTCTAAAAGCTGATTAGCATCAAACATTCCCCTGTTACCATCTATTAATTTAAAGGAAACTCCGCTATTAAATGCTCCTCCTCCTCCTTCATAATTATAAACATGAGAATATTTGTCAGATATGACTTGATCTCCAGGATTAGTGTGCAATTTAATTGCAGTTTGATTTGCCATTGTTCCAGAAGGAAAAAACATAGCATAATCCATTCCAAACATTCTTGCTAACTTATCTTCTAATTCTTTAACAGTAGGGTCTTCTCCATATACATCATCTCCAACTTTAGCAGACAGCATCGCCTCTAACATATCTTTAGATGGAGTAGTTAATGTATCGCTTCTTAAATCAATGTTCATAAAACTAGTTTATATAATTACAGTCATTAGAACCAATAGGTGATCCATCTGGTATTTTTAACGATTTAGCCATTACATACTTTTCAGGATTTTTTCTAAAACTCTTAATTAAATCCTTATAATAATCCTTGTATTCATAATTCTTAAAAGTTTTAGAGTCAATAAGTTTATATATCTTATCTATAGCTCTATTAGCTTGATTCTTAACCTGGAAAATACAATCACTTGATACTGACAAATTCATTAGATATTCTAAAAATCTATTATTAATAGTATGTTGAATTTCATTTTTATATAAATTTTCATTTCTCTCCATAAATGTTTTAGAGGTTATTTTATCAAATAATTGCTCTATACCAAGTGAGGAAGCATTTAATGATTTTTGAAGAATCAGTCTATTCATCCTCTCAGGATGAAGAAGTAATGAAAGTGTCATGTCTCCCGCAGTAGAAGCAATACTAATTGGGTCAAAACCTACACCCATCTTTGACTTAAATGATTCTCTAGATCTTGAATAACCAAATGCTCTTGGTGGAAAGAGTTCTAATTTATCTTCTGGAATAGTCAAAAAATCTGCATCTAAAGTTTTTAACACCATGTTTAGTGCGTTTATCTGCTGAGAATACTCAATTTGCTTTACTATAGTCTGATTATCTCCTCTAGTTGCATAATTGTATTCTAAACCTCCTATAATTTTTACCGCAGCTTCAGTTTGATATCTATGCAGAAAATATAATGGAACAAAGACATCTTCTAGCATAGAAAAAGGTTGATTTTTTCTAATATTATATTCTGAAAAATCTGAAATAGCCTTACCTCTAACACTAATTATTTCATTTAAGCCATCAGATGCGTTTTTTCCATTATCCCATAAATGCCCTAGTGAATGTGCTCCTCCAAGTGCTCTAGCATCGCTGTCAGTAATAAATCTTAAACCACTCGCATAAGAATCATCTAATATCTTATTTAATGCATCTTCTTCATTAATTTTTTCATCAAAATCTGAATAACTGTAAGCCACTGTTGTCTTATCCCATTCTCCGATTCCAATATCATAAGCATTATCAAGATTTATTTTATTATTATCAATTGAAATAAGTGGATGTGGATAATCCATAACAGAGGCCCTATTATTGGTGCTAGCCGCAAAATTATGTGCAAACCCAATAGTATGACCTACTTCATGAGCACTTAACTGTCTTATCCTAGCTAAAGCCATTTCTAACATAGGAGTGCTATCATTCCCCTCTAAATAAGGTTTATTCAGCAAAGCTTGTGCAATCATAAAATCTTGTCTAATTCTCAAACTACCAAGGCTTACATGTCCTTTTATAATTTCTCCAGTTCTTGGATCAACAACGCTTGAGCCATAACTCCATCCTCTTGTAGATCTATGAACCCATTGAATAACATTATATCTACAATCCATTGGATCTGCATCTTCAGGTAATATTTTAACTTGAAATGCATTTTTAAAACCAATAGCTTCATAAGCTTGATTCCACCAAGAAGCACCTTCTAATAAGGCAGATTTGATAGGTTCTGGAGTTCCAGGATCTAAATAATATACAATAGGATCCTTAGCCTCACTATAATTTGAAGTAGGATCAATTTTTTCTAACCTATGTCTGACTATATATCTTTTAACAATTGGTTCATCTACAGGAGTAGCGTAATCCATATAAGCTATTGATATAGCCCCGCTTCTAACATCAAATTTTCTTGGTTTATAATTTTGATCTGGCAATTTAACAAATGAATGATGCTGAATAACTGAAACAAAATTTGGATCAGGCGAAACACTTGAAATTAATCTTCCTTTTGCATCACCTGAGAAAGTCAATAGAGCCTCAAATTCAACATTTTCAGGAAAAGCCTTAGTTCTTTCTAATTCTATTGCACTTTTTGTCTTATCTACCTTATATGTACCTTGATTTGAGCTTTTAAGTCTTTTCGCAACACTATGTCTGTCTAGCATAAGAAACGGCGTAAGATCAACTATATATTTATTTTCTTTTTGCTCAACAATTTTGAAGCCATAAATAACTGATTTTGCAAAAGCTTGTTCTACGCTTCTTTTTTCAAGATCATTTTGGGAAACAGCCCTATACTTCAAATTTGGTTGGATAAGAAGAATTTTATTTCCATATTTTGAAAATTTAACTACTCTTTCACCACCTAATTGTCCTCTATCTAAACCTATATCATTAGATCCTACTCCTGAAGCAAGCGAACTAATGTATAAGAATTCTTTATCTAAATTATCAATCTCTAAGTATACTTTATCAGATGAAGAATCATAATAAAAATTAAAAAATCCGCTATATTGTTTAAAATCCTTAGTAATTGACTGAGAAAAACTAATAGTATAAAATAAGACAAATAATAGGTTTACAAATGGTTTCATATTAATGTTAATTTAGTTAAATCTACATAAAATATATTTTCTAAAAAAAACTATCTAACTAATAAATATGCATTAAATTTGTAATAAACAGAATCTAATATGATTACTTCTGAACAATTCAAAGAACTTAAGGAGCGTCTGGTTACGTTAAGGAGGTATCTTTGACATTGATGCTAAGATTTCCAACCTAAAAATAGAGGAAGAAAAAACACACCATCCTGAATTTTGGAATGACCCAAAAACTGCTGAAAAGGATTTAAAAAAGATTAAGCTTGTCAAAAAATGGATCACCGATTTTAATAAAGCTGACGATGGAGTTAATGACTTAGAAATTCTTATGGAATTTTATAAAACTGGAGAATCTTCAGAGACGGAGATAGATAATCTTCATTCCATAACAAAAGAATTAATTGAAGAATTGGAATTTAAAAATATGCTGTCAGACAAAACTGATGGAATGAATGCAGTTTTACAAATAACAGCTGGTGCTGGTGGAACTGAAAGTTGTGATTGGGCCCAAATGTTAATGAGAATGTACTCTATGTATTGTGAAAAAAATAAGTTTTCAGTTTCTCAATTAAACATACAAGATGGAGATTCTGCGGGTATAAAAACTGTAACCCTGCAAATTGAAGGAGATTTTGCTTTTGGATGGCTAAAAGGAGAAAATGGCGTTCACAGGCTTGTTAGAATATCTCCTTTTGATTCTAATGCGAAAAGGCACACAAGCTTTGCTTCAGTATATGTTTATCCTTTAATTGATGATTCTATTAATATAGAAATAAATTCGTCTGATATTCAGATTACTACATCAAGATCTAGTGGAGCAGGAGGACAAAGTGTAAATAAAATTGAAACAAAAGTTCAACTAGTACATAAACCGACGGGAATTCAAATTTCTTGTTCAGAAACCAGATCACAACTCGATAATAGAGTTCGAGCAATGCAGATGCTTAAGTCTCAACTATATGAAATCGAATTAAAGAAAAAGAATAAACAACGATCTGATATAGAATCTGAAAAAATGAAAATTGAGTGGGGAAGTCAAATACGAAACTATGTTATGCACCCATATAAACTTGTTAAAGATGTTAGGACAGCACATGAAACTGGCAATATAGATAATGTTCTTAATGGGGATATTGGACCGTTTTTAAAATCTTTTTTAATGCAAAAAAATAAATAATGAAAATAATTTATCACAATCCTAGATGTAGAAAATCAAGAGAAACTCTTCAGATATTAAAAGATAAGAATATTAAATTTAAGATTATAGAATACCTGAAAAATAATTTATCTAAAACTCAACTTGAAAACCTAATTGTTAAGCTTGATATAGAGCCAATTAATCTGGTTAGGAGAAATGAGCAACTATGGAAGGACAATTTTAAAACCAAGGACTTAACTAATGATGAAATAATTGAAATATTATCAGATAATCCAAAGTTAATTGAGAGACCTATTGTTGAGTCAAATAATAAAGCAATTATAGGAAGGCCACCTGAAAACGTATTAGAAATTATATAAGAAATGTTAATGTCTAATATTTTACCAATTTTTTTTAATAATTTAATATATCTTCGCAGAAAATAAATAATTTATACATATTATGAAGCAGGCTATTCTAAGTGTCTACACCTTTCTATTTATCGTATTCTTCTCCTTTTCTCAAAATCCTTATAAAGGATCCGAGTTTACAAATCAATTTAATGTATTTGGAAAAATAATTGACTCTGAAAGTGGAGAGCCTTTAGAGTATGCTACTGTGACTATATTAAAAGTTGAAGAAAACAGCGTTGTAACTGGCGGCATTACAGATAAAGACGGTATTTTTAATATTCCCACATCAAAAGGGGATTATAATATACTTATTGAATACATTTCATTTAAAAATTATACAATTAATAATCTTAGTGTTAATGAAAATAAAGACCTTGGACTTATCTCTTTAATTATGGATGTAGAGGCATTGGATGCGGTGGAAATTATTGCAGAAGAAACTACGGTAGAAATTAAACTAGATAAAAAAATATATACTGTTGGGCAAGATTTAACAGTTAAAGGAGGTAATGCCGGGGATGTATTAGATAATATTCCTTCAGTCTCTGTAGACTTAGAAGGAAATATTTTATTACGAGGTAATGATGCCGCTAGAATATTAATCAATGGGAAACCTTCAAGTTTAGTGGGTATAGATTCGAAATTTCTACAACAACTTCCATCTGATGCAATTGAGAAGGTTGAAGTAATCACATCTCCTTCTGCAAGATATGAAGCGCAAGGAAGCGGTGGAATTATAAATATTATTCTTAGAAAGAATAAAAAATTAGGTCTGAATGGCTCTATAAGCTCAAATATTGGTTATCCAGAAAGAACTGGGCTTTCATCAAATCTAAATTACAGGAATGGTAAAATTAACTTTTTCAATTCTTCGGGATTTAGTGACAGATTTAGTCCTGGTAGTGGTTATAATTATTCAGAATATTATAATGGTGATCAGCCTAGCACATTCTTTGAAGAAAATAGGGAGACCGAAAGAGACAGAAATAGCTTTTTCACCAATAATGGTGTAGAATGGTATATAAATGACATGACATCAGTTGTGGGTTCTTTTTTCTATAATCAGTCTGAATCTGATGATTCACAAACAAACAATTTAGATGAATTAGATAGTACTGGGAATATCTTAAATCAAACAGTGCAAGTTGAAAATGAAAAAGAAATTGATTTTAACAGGGAATATAACTTAAATTTTGAAAGAAACTTTAATGATTCTGGACATAAATTAACTATTGACTTACAGTATGATAATTCTAAAGAATGGGAAGATGCAATAATCTCAGAAAATGATATTCTTGAAGAATTAATTGAAAGTAATCAAGAAAGTGAATCTTATTTAATCCAAGGTGATTATGTGAACCCTATTGGTGAAAACAGGCAATTTGAAGCAGGATTTAGAATAAGTCAAGATGATGATATCACTGATTATAGAGTTTATGATTATGAAAACTTTATTCCTGTTGAAGATCTAAATCAAAGTAATTTATTCCAGTACAAAGAAAGAATAAGTGCTTTATACACTCAGTATGGTGTAAAAGTTGAGGATAAATACTCTTTTTTAGTAGGTTTAAGACTTGAGAACACAAATAAAGATATCAATCAATTAACTATTGAGGATTTTACTAATAAAAATGAAACTGGGCTTTTTCCAACATTTAATTTTGGTTTAGAAATTTCTGAAGATGAGACATTAACTTTCGGATATAATAGAAGAATTAGAAGACCTTGGTCAAGGTTTATAAACCCCTTCCCTACTAAAGTAAGTCCAATAAATATTTTTAGAGGAAACCCAAATTTAGATCCAACCTACTCTAACAACATTGATTTTGGATATTTAAAAAGATATGAGTCTTCTTTTACAATTAATACTTCTGCTTACTATCAAAAGTCTACAAATACATTTAATTTTATATCTGAGCAAACAGGCGAAACTGCTGAAATAAATGGTGTTGATGTACCTATAACTGAAAGATACCCTATAAATTTATCAACTAATACTAGGTTTGGTTTTGAGTTAAATCTATCTTATAGAAAAGGAAGAAAGTGGAATATATCTTCAAATTTTAATGTATATAGCAATAAAGTAGAGGGAAGTTATAATGATATTGTTTATGATAATGAAAATGTAAGTTGGAGTTATAGATTAAATAATAAATTAACTCTTCCTGGAAAAATAGAATGGCAAACTAGAATGAATCTTAGAGGTCCTTCTGAAACTGCAGTAAGTAAAAGTGAAGGGGATGTTTCAATTGATTTAGCTTTCAGTAAAGAGCTATTTAAAGACAAAGCTTCATTAACCCTAAATATAAGTGACCTTTTAGATCAAAGAGGATGGAGAACTGAGACATTTAATGATACTTTTTATAATAATTCTGAGTGGAGATGGAGAAGAAGGTCTTTTACCTTAAACTTTACCTACAGGTTTAATCAAAAGAAAAACCAGAATAGAAATCAACAGAGACAAAGTTATGATGACGGGTCTTTTGAATTTTAAGAAATAGAGCTATTTTTTAGCTTTTCTTTCTTCTAGAAGCTCATTAATTCTTTCTATTAATGCTCCAACAACCCAGTAAGGAATTACAACAAGTAGCATTAAGAACATTAACCAAAAACCCATAGAGACAATTGTCATAAATGCTAGAAAACCCAAGTATTGATCAAATTCAAACATATTCAGATAAAAATATTATGGCAAAGATATAATAATAGGTAGTTATATCGCTAAATATTGAAAAATTATTTTTCAACAAAATACTTTATAGAATTAGCAAAATAATAGAGCAAATCAACTAAAATGCGTAAATTTGCATATATATATAATCAATCATGGATTATAGAATAGAAAAAGATACCATTGGCGAGGTTAAAGTACCCTCTAACAGATTATGGGGTGCTCAAACAGAACGATCTAGAAATAACTTCAAAATTGGACCTGATGGGTCGATGCCACTAGAACTAATACATGCTTTTGCTATTTTAAAAAAAGCTGCTGCTATAACAAATCAAGAAAAAGGCATTCTTGACAAAGAAAAATCAAAGGTTATTTCAAAGGTTTGTGATGAAATTCTTGAAGGGAAGCTGGATGATGAATTTCCACTTGTAATTTGGCAAACTGGCTCTGGAACTCAAACTAATATGAATATAAATGAGGTTATTTCTAATAGATCTCATCAAATCTTAGGAAATGAGCTGGGTAAGGGTGAGAAATTTATTGCTCCAAACGACGATGTTAATAAGTCTCAATCATCTAATGATACCTTCCCTACAGCAATGCATATAGCTACATATAAATTGATTGTTGAAAAAACTATTCCAGCTCTTGAAGATCTTAAATCTTCCATTGGATTAAAAGTAGAGGAATTCAAGTCAATTGTAAAAATTGGCAGAACACATCTTATGGATGCTACTCCTATTACATTGGGGCAAGAATTTTCAGCTTATGAATCTCAATTAGAGCATGGAATTAGCAGTCTTAAAAACTCATTGGATCATCTATCAGAAATTGCATTAGGTGGTACAGCTGTAGGAACTGGAATAAACACCCCAGACGGATATAGTGATAGAGTTGCAGAGATAATAAAAGATCTTACCAATTTACCTTTTAAATCTGCTAAAAATAAATTTGAAGCATTATCTGCTCATGATGCTATTGTTGAAACTCATAATGCATTAAAAGGGTTAGCTGTTTCATTAAATAAAATTGCTAATGATATTAGGATGCTAGCTTCAGGTCCAAGAAGTGGTATTGGTGAGATATCTCTACCAGTAAATGAGCCAGGAAGCTCAATTATGCCCGGAAAAGTAAACCCAACTCAATGTGAGGCAATGACAATGGTTTGCGCTCAAATAATAGGAAATGATGCTGCAATATCATTTGGAGGTGCTCAAGGTCATTATCAACTAAATGTGTTTAAACCAATGATGGCTGCGAATATTCTTGAATCTGCTAGGTTATTAGCTGATGCATCTAATAGCTTTAATACTAATTGTGTGTCCGGAATTACTGCAAATAAAGCTGAAATAAAGACTAAGCTTGACAACTCACTTATGCTTGTAACTGCATTAAATACAAAAATCGGGTATTATAAAGCTGCAGAAATTGCAAATGAGGCATTTAAAAATGGAACTTCTCTTAAGGATGAAGCAATTAAACTTGGGTATTTAACCTCTGAAGAATATGATTCTTGGGTTAAACCTGAAGATATGGTTTAATTAATGATATGTCCTTATTAATAAAAAACATAAAAAAACTAATTCAGTGTAGAACTGATAAAATCTCCTTTGTATCTGGTGAAGACATGTCTTTTTTGCCATCAATAGATAATGCATACTTATACGTTAAAGATGGAAAAATTAATGATTTTGGAAAAATGCAAGATCTTAAAAATATAAATACTGATCAGGTTATAGATGCTAAAGGAAGAATGGTACTTCCGTCATGGTGTGACTCACATACTCATATTGTTTTTTCAGGAAATCGTTCTAAAGAATTTATTGATAGAATAAAAGGGCTTAGTTATGAAGAAATAGCAGCTAGAGGTGGTGGCATATTAAACTCTGCAAGATTATTGCAAAATACTTCAAAAGAAGATTTATACAATCAGTCTAAGATGAGAATTGAATCTGTTATTAGACAAGGAACTGGGGCAATTGAGATAAAATCTGGTTACGGCCTTACTTTTGAATCAGAATTAAAAATGCTTCAAGTAATTAAGGAGATTAAAGAAAACTCCAAAATGCAAGTTAAATCTACATTCCTAGGAGCACATGCTTGCCCTAATGAATTTAAAGATGATAAAGAAGGTTATATAAATCTAGTTTTGCAAAAAATGTTACCTGAATTTTCAAAGAATAATTTAATTGATTTTATCGATGTTTTCTGTGAAAAGGGATATTTCTCAACAGATGATACTGAAAGAATAGTTAAACAAGGACTAAAATATAATATTAGGTCTAAAATACATGTAAATCAATTTAATATTCTAGGAGGCATAAAAATAGCTGTAGAGAATAATGCTCTATCAGTAGATCATCTAGAAGTTCTTGAAGAAAATGATATCAAAATTTTATCTGAAGGATCAACTATTCCAGTAGTTTTACCCACTTGTTCTTATTTTTTAGGAATTAACTATGCGCCTGCAAGAAAACTAATAGATTCTGGATTACCATTAGCTATTGCCAGCGACTTTAATCCTGGATCTTCACCAAGTGGAAATATGAACTTTGTAATTTCTACAGCTTGTACTAAAATGAAACTAACTACAGAAGAAGCTATTAATGCTGCAACAATAAATGGAGCTTATGCTATGGGGCTTGAAGATAAAGTTGGTAGTATTTCTAAAGATAAAATAGCCAATCTTATAATTACAAATAAGATAAACTCAATTGATGAAATTCCATATAATTTTGGAGGAAATCAAATACACAAAATAATATTAAAAGGGGAACTAATATCTTAATTCTATAGCTTATCTTCTACTATTTTTAAGATCTTCTTTTCTAAAGTATCAGTTTTACTAATAATCTCATTGGCTGATTTAATCATTTTTTGAACATATTTCTTATCATCTAAATCTTTACAATTGATTTTAACGTTCAAGAATGCTCCCATTATTGCAGCACGTGCACAATGCATAGCCACTCCTGCATCACTAATTGAGTTTGGATTACCTTCTTCTGCCATCTTCATTATAACTTCAATTGAGTCAAAAGATGTTTTCATAATTTCAAATGGAACACTAATTGCATTTTTAGTGGCCTTTTGAATTTCTTGACTCCTTAAATCTAATTGCTTAGCATTATCTTTTGGTAATGAATACGCATTCATGATTTCATTAAATGCATGAGTATCTTTGTCAACTAGATCTAATAATTTATTTTGGCAAGCAATTCCTCTTTGACCCCATTTAGAGAAGAATTCCCATTTATCATCCCATCCTCTTTTATGTGCAGATAAATTTGCAACCATTGTTGCTAGAGCAGATCCTAAAACACCACAATATGCAGCAATTGATCCACCACCTGGAGCAGGAGATTCACTTGAGGTTTCATTAGCAAAATCTTTAATTGACATTTTTGCTAAGGGATTGTTTTTTGTTTCTATTAAATATTCGATTATTCTCTCTTTAGGTTTAAATTCAGATAATTCATCAAGACCTAGAGATTTGATAGCTATGTGTATAATCTGCTTATCCGGAATAGCTAAAGATCTTTTTTGTTTTTTTAAGAAGTATTTTCCTGCGTCAATTAATACTTTTTTTGGTACTAGCCCGATAAGCTCTGATCCTGTTACACGAAGTCCTCTAATTTGAGCTCTTTCACATGTTTTGTCGAACACCTCATGTAATGGAGTTGTATTTATATTAGTTAAATTGTATGAAATCTGTGCAATCCCATATTCTTCAATATACCAGCCTATTCCCTTAAGATTTTTAAAACAACCTGGTTCACGAAGAATATTTCCTTTTTTGTCTTTTAAAACTTTTCCGTTTAACCTACCTCCTTCTCTCTTAATTCTTCCTGCTTCTCTCAAGTCAAAAGCTATGGAATTAGCTCTTCTAGTAGATGTTGTATTAATATTTACATTGTATGCAATTAAAAAATCTCTAGCAGCAATAGCTGTAGCTCCAGATTTTTTTATTGATAAATTATACTTGTTAGGCCCATAATCAGGCTTCCAGTTTTTAGAAGAAATCTTTTTTTCTAATCCTTCATATTCTCCTGATCTACAAGCAGCAAGATTAATTCGTCCTTTATTTTTAGCAGCTTTCTCATAGCAATAAACTGGAATTCCTAATTCTTCTCCTACTCTTTTGCTTAATTTATGTGCGTAATCTACTGTTTCTTCCATTGTAATATTAGAAACAGGTATTAATGGACAAACATCAACAGCACCCATTCTTGGATGTTCACCTAAATGATGACTCATATCAATTGCTTCTTTTGATTTACTTATTAGCTGATATGCAGCTTCTATAACAGATTCTGGTTCACCAATAAAAGTGATAACTGTTCTATTAGTTGCTTTCCCAGGATCTACATTTAATAGTCTTACTCCATCACACTTCTCAACAACGTCTGTAATTGAGTTAATTATATCCAGATCTCTTCCTTCAGAAATATTTGGAACACATTCTATTAACTTATTCATATAAAGTAGCATTATTAAGCCAATAAATATATTAATATTAATTTTAAAAAATATATTTATATGTATGTCAGTTAAAATATTAGACTTTAAAGAAGAATACTCTAAATATTTTTATGAGCTAAATGTAGAATGGCTAAAAAAATATTTCTATATAGAAAAGCATGATAAGGAGGTCCTTTCAAATCCTAAGAAATTCATAATTGAATCTGGGGGAATAGTTTTATTTGCACAATATGATGCTAAAATTGTAGGAACTGTTGCTTTAATGTATCTAAAGGAAGAAAATTGCTATGAACTAACAAAAATGGCAGTATCTACTGAGTATAGAGGAAAAAAAATTGGACAAGAAATTTTAGAAAATTGTATTAAAAAAGCAAAAGAAATGGGATTAAATAAGTTGGTTTTATATTCTAATAGAATCTTAGAAAATGCTATACATATTTATAAAAAATACGGGTTTGTTGAAATACCTATAAAAGCAGGATCTCCATATAAAAGGGCTGATATTAAAATGGAATTGAAATTTTAAAAACTAAACTCTTCCTTTTAAAGCATTAAAAACCCAGGCTATTGCAAAAAATCCTACACCTACTGAAACAAAACCCCAACCTGCAATTTCATTATATTTAAATACACCTAAACAAATTAATAATATCCCTACTAATATCATTATAAATGTAGCCCAACCCAATACTGTGTTTTTATTCATCATTTATTAAAGTTTTATTTTCCTCTTTTCTTTTTTTTTCTTTTTTTCTTACCCTTTTTCTTATCACTAAAATCCATATCTACATATGTAGTAATTTCATCTGGAGTTAAAATAATAGTTAATGATTTAACAAAATCAATATCTAATTGCTTTAATTGTTCTTGTCTAGATTCTTTAGAATTGTCTGTATTTGAAACAATTGAGTTATATGATTCATATTTATTTAATAACATTCCTTTTAAAATTTGGGCTTCAAATTCATCTAAAGAAAAAGTTGTTACACAAACCGGTAAAACTTTATTTAATTCTTCATATACATCAAGGGTAGTAATATACGCTGATGCTTCATATTTAGGAGGTGGAATGTAGCCTCTCTGCCCCCTTTGAACATTATATAGTTGTTGTGAAAATGATTCTATTGAAAAGATAGAAATGAAAAAAAAGATTAAAAATTTAAAGAAAACTCTCATTTGATTAAAATTTCAGGCAATTTATGTATTATTCTTTAATTTATTTATAATTCCAATTATATTAATTTGAATATATAGGCTTAATGTTAGTCTGTCTTTGATTTACATACCTAAACCCATTTTCTCCATAAAACCCTGCCTCTTCAAGCATAATCCTAATATCTCTACCCCATTCACTAATATAACTAGTAATATTAAGTTCAATTGCATATACTGTGTTTTTGTACAATGGGTAATCTCCATTTCCTTTAACACCAGACTGTGAATCCCACATTCCAATTGTTGGTCCAGAAGAATGCCCATAAGAACCTAATGGATGAGTATATATTGAAGGTCTTAGGCCAAGATCTTTAGCCTTCTTTAATGAATTTAATAATATAGTATTTCCACTATCACCTTCTAGAAAATTTGAAGTAAGAATATCTTGTAATTTATTACCTTCTTTAAAAGCTTTTTGAAGGAATTTTGGAACTTCTTTTTCACCATCTTTGATCACATATGCCATTTGCTGACAATCTGAATTTAATCTTAGGTAGGTAATACCAAAATCGCAATGCAATAAATCTCCTTTTTGAATTATTTTTTTGTCAGGTCTATTAGAAAACGATCTTAAATGATCTTGGTTTTTTTCTTCATTTCTTTGTATATCAACAGATGGGTGAAACCAAGTTTCTAATCCCATCTTTGTTACTTTTTCTCTCATCCACCATTCAATATCAGTAGTAGTAGTAACTCCAACCTCTATAACTTCAGGGGAAAATGCTTCATCTATAATATCATGAGTAATTTGGACAATATCACTGAAAATATTCATTTCTCTTTCTGTTCTTGTTTCGATCCAAGCTGTTGCTAGTTTTTGAGCAGAAACAATTTTTTCTCTATTTAATTTTGAAATATTTGCAATAAATTCATCATAATCAGTTTTATCAATTCCATCAGCTATATTAAAATGTTTTGAAAAGTTAATTCCTATTTTTTTAGGATCTCTCTCCTCAATTAACTGATTTAACCTTTTCCATTGGTTAGGTTCTGATTCTTTGTCCCAGGCTGAAATTATATTTTCACCAAAATTATATCTTGCTACTGCTAATTTATCTAAAGAATTGTTTTCCTTATCTCTATAAAACAATATAATTGTTCTTCTCCTTGCATTTAACCACTCCGCAGGAAGCATATTTCTTAATACAGGATCTTCATTATATTCTCTCGAAATTAAAATCCACATATCAATACCAGTTCGGTCCATTAATTTTGGCAAGAGATTGTCAAATCTCT
>SGZI01000055.1 GCA_004213965.1 Flavobacteriales bacterium | reverse complement strand
CAACAGCAAAAATAGGAAACAAGGATGCGCTAGTAAAACCACCTCTGGTGATTGCAAAAGCCCATTTAATGAATATTGTAGAAAATCTTATAGGAACCATTACCTCCTCTTCAATAGGAACTGATACACCACAATATCCAGTTTGAGGATTGTTTTTTCCCTTTGCAAAAGTTGGTGTAATTCTAATTCTTACATTAAATTTCTTACCATTTTTATTAAGAAAATATGTTTTTGTGTTATACTCTCCATGTTTAATGGCATTTGAAAGCCACATCCCAACATTTTGTATAACAATTTCTCCAGGAGAGAAAAGTGATACTCTTTTTTTACCAATTAATTCTTCTTTGGAATAACCAAATAATTTAACTCCATCTTCATTAATTGTTTCTATGACACCTTCCATGTCACAAGTAATTACGCTTTTCATATTTTATTGATTATTAATTTTTGCAAAGAAAATGCAATGTAATAGATTTAACAAATAAATTATTTTTTATTTTTTTTTATTGCTATTGTAGTCAGTTTAGCAAGAGATATTAAGTTGTTTTCATTGTCAGTTATCTTAATCTCCCATAGTTGTGTTGTTCTCCCTAAATGGATTTTTGAAGCTCTAGCATAAACGTCTCCTTTACTAATACTTTTTAAATGATTTGCACTTAACTCAATCCCTCTTACTATGACTTCAGGGTCATTTATAAAAAATCTTGAAGCAAAACTACCTACAGATTCAGCTAAAGCTAGAGTTGCCCCTCCATGTAAAATTCCATCAGGCTGATGGACTCTATTATTTACAGGCATTTTACATGTAATATAATCCTTCCCTATATCAACAAATTCCATATCAAGTGTTCCCATTAATGTTTCTTTACATGCATCATTTGCTTGCTTTAATATTTTATTTTTATCTGTCATCATTTTTAAATTTATTTAATAATAAAAATACAAAACCAACATAAATAAAATCAATTATCTAGATAATAAAAAAAGGGTATAACCATAATAGCTATACCCTTTAATTTTTGAAACTTAAACAGTCTACTCCTTAACTTCTTCAAAGTCAACATCTTCTACGTCATCATTAGATTGATCTTTTGTAGATTCTGCTGTTTTTTCTGAATCGGAAGCATTCTGTTGTTGAGAAGCTTGTTGAGCCTTATACATTTCTTCACTTGCTGATTTCCATGCTTCATTTATTTTTTCTAAAGCTGGATCAATTACAGCAATGTCCTTAG
This sequence comes from Flavobacteriales bacterium, assembly GCA_004213965.1. Classification (GTDB taxonomy): domain Bacteria; phylum Bacteroidota; class Bacteroidia; order Flavobacteriales; family Flavobacteriaceae. The sequence continues at coordinate 4,490 of SGZI01000055.1, read as the reverse complement.
TTTCATAAGCCTTTTTAAGCTCTTCTAAAGCATCTTCAATAGGTTTCTTTTTATCATCAGAAAGTTTATCTCCAAACTCTTTAAGTTGTTTCTCAGTTTGGAATATCATAGCATCAGCACTATTAAGCTTATCAGCTGTTTCTTTTGCTTTTGCATCTGCATCTGCATTTGCTTCCGCATCTTTTTTCATTTTCTCAATTTCTTCCTCTGTTAAACCTGATGAAGCTTCAATTCTAATATCTTGTGTTTTATTAGTAGCTTTATCTGTAGCTGATACATTGATAATACCATTTGCATCAATATCAAAAGTAACTTCAACTTGAGGTACTCCTCTAGGAGATGGTGGTATACCGTCTAAATGAAACCTTCCAATTGTCTTATTATCTGCAGCCATTGGTCTCTCACCTTGAAGAACATGAATTTCAACCGAAGGCTGATTATCTACGGCTGTAGAAAATACCTGTGATTTTTTAGTTGGTATTGTAGTATTTGCATCTATTAATCGAGTCATTACATTACCCATAGTTTCAATACCAAGAGATAATGGAGTAACATCTAATAATAGCACATCTTTCACATCACCAGTAAATACTCCTCCTTGAATTGCAGCTCCAACGGCTACAACCTCATCAGGATTAACTCCTTTACTTGGTTTTTTTCCAAAGAATTTTTCAACAGCTGCTTGAACTGCAGGAATTCTTGTTGAACCACCTACTAAAATAATTTCATCAATATCTTTTTTAGCTAAACCTGCAGCTTTTATTGCTGCTTTACAAGGATCTATTGTTCTTTTTACTAAATCATCAATCAACTGATCAAATTTTGCTTTTGTTAGCGTTCTAACTAAGTGTTTAGGACCACTGTCTGTAGCTGTTATATATGGTAAATTAATCTCTGTTTGTGTTGAAGATGACAACTCTATTTTTGCTTTCTCAGCAGCTTCTTTTAATCTTTGAAGTGACATTGGGTCTTTTCTAAGATCCATTCCCTCATCTTTGTTAAATTCATCTGCTAACCAATCAATTATCTTCTCATCAACATCATCACCTCCTAGGTGAGTATCCCCATCTGTAGATAAAACTTCAAATACTCCATCTCCCAATTCTAAAATTGATACATCATGAGTACCTCCACCAAAGTCAAAAACAACAATTTTTTGATCTTTTCCTTTTTTGTCAAGACCATAAGCTAATGCTGCGGCTGTTGGCTCATTAATAATTCGTTTTACTTTTAAACCTGAAATTTCACCAGCTTCTTTAGTAGCCTGTCTTTGAGAGTCATTAAAATATGCTGGCACAGTGATAACTGCTTCTTCAACTCCAGTTCCAAGATAATCTTCAGCAGTTTTTTTCATTTTTTGTAGAATCATAGCAGACAGCTCTTGTGGAGTATATAATCTACCTTCAATGTCTACTCTAGGAGTATCATTATCTCCTTTTACTACTTTATAAGGGACTCTTCCTGTTTCCTTTTTAGATTCAGAAAATTTATTACCCATAAATCTTTTAACTGAGTATACAGTTTTAGTTGGGTTTGTGACGGCTTGTCTCTTAGCAGGGTCACCTACTTTGATTTCACCACCTTCTACAAATGCTATAACAGATGGTGTTGTTCTTTTTCCTTCTGCATTAGGTATTACTACAGGCTCACTACCTTCCATTACAGAAACACATGAATTTGTAGTACCTAAATCGATTCCAATTATTTTACTCATAATTTTAATTTTTTAATTAATTCAAAATATACTTGTCAATCATTATGCCATTACTATTTATGTATTAAATTGTCAGTTTTTATCTATATTTACTGCCATATTGTCATTTTTTCAGGTCAAAACTAATTTTTAAAAACCATTGAAAAATGAGTTAGTACTATAATATATTTTACTAATTTTATAAGCTCATTTATTATAAAATAATGTCTAAGGCAAAAAAAGAATATAAAAGAATCACTGTAAAATCACTTCTAGATATGAAGATGGATGGTGAAAAGATATCTATGCTGACTGCCTATGACTTTACTACGGCAACCATTGTAGATAAATCTGGGATTGATATAATTCTAGTAGGAGACTCAGCTAGTAACGTAATGGCTGGGCACGAAACCACTCTTCCTATAACTCTTGATCAAATGATCTATCATGCATCTGGGGTAATTAGAGCGGTTGAAAGAGCTCTTGTGGTTGTTGATTTGCCATTTGGCACATACCAGAGTGATCCTAAAGGAGCTCTAAAATCAGCTATTAGAATAATGAAGGAGAGCGGTTCTCATGCTGTTAAATTAGAAGGTGGTAAAGAAGTAAAAAATTCTGTTAAAAGAATTATTAAAGCAGGGGTTCCTGTAATGGGCCACTTAGGTCTTACGCCTCAATCCATATACAAATTTGGAACATATACTGTTAGAGCAAGAGAAGAGGAAGAAGCTAAGCAGCTTATAGAAGATGCTGTTATGTTAGAAAAAATTGGATGTTTTGCGATAGTATTAGAAAAAGTACCATCAGATCTTGCAGCTAAAGTTGCCAAAAAAGTTAAAATTCCAGTAATTGGAATTGGAGCTGGGAATAAAGTTGATGGACAAGTGCTAGTAATACATGATATGTTAGGGATGACTAAAGAATTCAATCCAAGATTTTTAAGAAGATATATGAATCTTTATGACGATATGAGTAAAGCAATTTCCAAATACTCAAAAGAGGTAAAAAGTGGAGACTTCCCTAATTCTAAGGAGCAGTATTAACACCTCTCCTTATGAAAATTGTATCAAATAGTCAGAATTTACAAGTTCTTTTTGAAGATAATCACCTGATTATAGTAAATAAAAGACCTGGAGATATTGTTCAAGGAGACAGAACTAAAGACACTCCCCTAGTAGAAATCGTAAAAGAGTATTTAAAGATTAAATACGAAAAGCCAGGAAATGCATACTTAGGAATAGTTCACCGAATTGATAGACCTACCTCAGGAATAGTTATGTTTGCTAAAACCTCTAAGGCTTTATCTAGAATAAACTCAATGTTTAAAAATCAAGAAGTTGAAAAATTATACTGGGCAATTACTCAAAATAAACCTGATGATAAAGCTGGCAAGCTAATTCATTGGTTAAGAAAAAATCCAAAGAATAATAAGTCAACTCACTTTTTAAAAGAAACTAATAATGCAAAAAGAGCGGCTCTTAGTTACAGAATATTAAAAACACTAGAAAACTATTATTTGTTAGAAATTAAAATGGAATCTGGAAGACATCATCAGGTTAGATGTCAATTACAAGCTATTGGATGCACTATTAAAGGAGATATAAAATATGGATCCAAAAGAACTAATCCTGATGGAAGCATTGATTTACATGCAAGAAACTTAAAATTCATTCATCCAGTCACTAAAAAAGAAATTAATATTACTGCTCCAGTAAGGGAAGAAAAAATATGGAAAAGCTGTATTTAAATAGCTTTTCCATACCTAAGCTTATTAGTAACATCTTATACTAATTCCGCTAACAAATCTTATTTCATTAATCTAAGGAAATTTCAATCACTTCACCATTAGATGTTGTAAAGATTGCAAGATTATCACACTCACCATTACCATAATCTAAAACACCACTAACATTAGGTCTCTCGATTTCCACATTGCCACTAACAAAGAAGTAACATATAGCTTCTTTCACAAGTGGAGTAAGAATTTCCCAAGAATAAGTATTGCCGTTTCCAAATGTGTTTGTCCATTGACCAGTTATATTGAATACATAAGTAGTCCATATACCTTGCTCCCCCTCAACTCTTTCTCTTACTTTAGTTCCAGTTCGATGTATTAGATAATCTGTAGTAAGCCAATTAACAGTAATATCAACAGTAATGGTATGCTGAGGATTCCCATTATCATTAGATGCTTGCCATAGCCTATTTTTTACTCCATTTATCGTTCGTTGATTGATTGTAAAATTATCAAAAACTGTTGTAATTTCTCTCTGATTAGCATTTGGGTCTGGCTCAAATGTAATTATCATGATTCCTGCAAGAAATTTTCCATTTACCTCACATCCATCTCCAAAATCTAAAGTAATCTCTTTAAAATTTTGCTGCATCACTACAGTTACTGTTACGCAATCAGGTAATTGTGAGTTTCTTAAGTTATGATCTTCAAAAGTTTGAACTTCTAGCTCTTCAATAAAAGCTAAGTCTATGTCTAAATCCATAGATTGTTTAATTTCAACCTCATTTAATGTTTGAAAATCAACATCTAATGCTTCATTCGTACATGAAAATGATAATATTAGGACAAACAGCCCTATAAGTTTTATTATGTTTTTCATCATGTTAAGTTTTTAAATCTACAATTTACAAAATTTATAAAAGAGATGACTGTAAGCTGAAGTATAAAGATTTTTATAATTTTTTGGGTATTCACCCAAATATATATATATTAGCATAAAGCTTGGGTATTTGCCCAAAATCTTATAGTAAAAAACACTAGAAAATATGGGTTCTAATAATT
>SGZI01000054.1 GCA_004213965.1 Flavobacteriales bacterium | reverse complement strand
CTTAAATGCAGCAGGTTTAGAGACAAACAAGGGTGGTCAGATAGAAGTAAATGAAAATATGCAAACAAAAGTTGACAATATTTTTGCAATAGGAGATGTTGTAAGAGGAGCTATGCTTGCACATAAAGCAGAAGAAGAGGGCGTGTTAGTGGCTGAAGTAATTGCTGGACAAAAGCCGCATATTGATTATAATTTAATACCGGGTGTTGTTTATACATGGCCTGAAGTTGCTTCTGTAGGTAAAACAGAAGAGCAGCTAAAATCGAGCAATATAGACTATAAAAGTGGTCAATTCCCAATGAGAGCTTTAGGTAGGAGTAGGGCAAGTTCAGATTTAGACGGGTTTGTTAAAATTCTTGCAGATAAAAAAACAGATGAAATTTTGGGTATTCATATGATTGGTGCAAGATGTGCAGACTTAATTTCAGAAGCTGTTGTTGCAATGGAGTTTAAGGCTTCAGCTGAAGATATTGCAAGGATTTCCCATGCTCATCCTACTTTTTCAGAGGCCATAAAAGAAGCGGCACTCTCAGCAACTGAAAACAGGCCTATTCATATATAGCTTCAGTTTTTATATATTTATTTAATGGAAAAATTATTTCTTAATCATTTAAAGAAGAGTTTTCCTTCTCTATTAGACAATAAATTTATTATTGCAGTATCAGGAGGGGTAGACAGTATTGTGCTAACACATCTATGCATGAAATTAAAATTAGATTTTGTAATAGCACATTGTAATTTTAAATTAAGAGGAGATGAGAGTAATAATGATGAGAAATTTGTTGAAGATTTAGCAAAACAAAATAAAATTAAGTGTTATTTAAAATCATTTAATACTATTGAAAGTTCAAACAATACCAATAAATCTATTCAAATGACAGCAAGAGATTTAAGATATGAATGGTTTGAATCATTATCTAAAGAAATAAATGTCAAGAGTGTGCTTACAGCACATCATCTAGACGACAGTTTTGAAACTTTTATAATTAATTTATCTAGGGGAACTGGTATTGATGGGCTATTAGGTATTCCTATGATTAATAATTTGGTTTTACGTCCATTATTAATTTTTTCAAAAGAAGAAATTGTTTCATATGCTAAAGAAAATAAAATTTTATGGAAAGAGGATTCTTCTAATAGTAAGAAAGACTATTTAAGGAATCAAATTAGGCTAGATGTTATACCAAAATTAAAAAACACTAATCCTGATTTACTGAAAAACTATTTAAATTCTGTTGAAAAACTATATCAATCAAAATCAATAATAAAAGACAAAATAGATGATGTTTTTAGAGATATTTCATTTAAAAAGGATGGTAAGGTGTATTTTGAAATTAAAAAAATAAAGAAATTATCTAATATAGAAGCTTATATCTATGAGCTGTTTAAAGAATATAATTTTACTCAGTGGAAAGACATTAAAGATTTATTAGATTCACAAAGTGGAAAACATATCCTCTCTAAATCACACAGACTGTTAAAGGATAGGGAATATTTGATTTTAGCAAAAAATAATAAGACAGAGAAGACTAGACTATTAATAAGTAAAAACTTAAAGGAGACTAATATTTCAATTGGTAAGCTTGTATTTAGCAAAGTGGATAAAATAACTAACGAAGATTCAAACACTATTTTTCTAGATACTGAAAAGCTAATTTTTCCATTGAAAGTAAGAAGTATTGAGCCAGGTGATTTCTTCTATCCATTTGGAATGGGAGGAAAGAAGAAGGTAAGCAAGTTCTTGAAAGATGAGAAAGTCTCATTATTTAATAAAGAGTCCGTGTTAGTATTAGAAACTTCAAAAAAAGATATCATTTGGCTAATTGGAATGAGATTTGATGATAGGTTTTTAGTTACGGAAAAGACAAAAAATATTACAAAAATTCAATTAAATTAATATTAAAAAGTATTTGAAAAATATAGGCCCTGGATCTGTTATTGCAGCTGCTTTTATTGGCCCTGGAACTGTCACCATGTGTACAATTGCTGGATCACAGTTTGGCTTCGCATTGTTATGGGCTTTATTGTTGTCAATTATTATTACAATTTTCTTGCAAACAACTGCTGTGAAAATTGGAATAATTTCTCAAAAATCATTATCAAGTACTATAGTTTCACAATTCAATAGCAAAACAATTAGAATGATGTCCATTGTTTTAATTCTTTCAGCTATTTTAATTGGGAATATTGCATATGAAGCGGGAAATATTAGCGGTGGTGTTTTAGGTTTAGAAGCAATGTTTGGAGATTTAAGCTTTTCAAATGGATTTAATGGTTATAGCTTAATAATAGGATTAATTGCATTTTTTATTTTATTGTTAGGAAATAATAGGCTTTTAGAAAAAATACTAATGGGATTAGTTCTATTTATGAGTCTAGCGTTTTTATTGACAGCCATTAAAATAGGGCCAGATCTAAAATCATTTTTTACAGGTCTTTTTGTTCCTACATTTCCTGATAATAGCATCTTAATTATTATGGGATTAATTGGAACTACAGTGGTGCCTTATAATCTATTCCTACATGTTTCATTGGCCAAAGAAAAATGGACTTCTTCTAATCAAATAAAAGATGCAAAAATGGACACCTTAATTGCAGTTATTGTTGGAGGATTAATATCAATGTGTATTATAATTTCTTCTACATCAATAGGTCTAGATAAGATTACTTCAGCAATAGACTTAGCAAAAGGAGTAGAGCCAGTTTTTGGAGTTTTCTCAAAGCAGCTAATTTCTTTTGGTTTATTTGCTGCTGGATTAACCAGCGCGATTACTGCGCCTTTAGCTGCAGCATATGTTACTTGTGGATGTTTAAATTGGACTTCAGATTTAAAGTCTATTCGTTTTAGAATGGTTTGGTTTTTGGTTCTATTTATTGGGGTTGTATGTTCAAGTTTAAGTATTAGTTCAATAGAAATTATAAAATTTGCTCAGGTTGCCAACGGTATTCTATTACCTACAGTTACATTTTTCTTAATACTAATTGCTAATAATAAAAAGGTTTTAGGAAAACATGTAAGTAATTGGAAAAATAATCTAATCTCTTTTTTTATTTTATTGATAACATTGCTTCTTGGGGTTAAAAGCATAATTAAAGTTTTAGAATTTATATAATGAAAAAAATCAATATCAGAATAAATTCAGATTTAGGTGAAGGTAAAGGTGTTGAAAAGGAAATAATGCCCTTCCTGAATTCATGTAGTATAGCCTGTGGAGGACATACTGGAGACAATAGATCTATGTTAGAAACGATAGTAATTGCAAAAAAACATGGCGTTAAAATTGGAGCTCACCCATCATATCCTGATAAAGAAAATTTTGGAAGAAAAAACATGTCTATTTCACAATCAGACTTAAGACTTTCATTGATAAGTCAAATTAATAGTATTGCTGCGATAGCAAAGAACTTGAATACATCTATTGATCATATTAAATTACACGGCGCTTTATATAATTTTTCGACTATCGACTTACAAACAGCTTCTACTGTTGTTAATTTGATTAAATCAGATTATCCAGATGTATTTTTGTACGCTCCTTACCAATCCGTAATTTCAGAATTAGCAATAGAGAATGACATAAAAGTATATTATGAGGTGTTTTTAGATAGAAATTATAATAATGATTTATCTCTGGTTCCCAGAGAAAATGATAATTCTATGATATTAGATTCTAAGAAAATGCTAGATAGATTGAAGAATGTTATCAATGAAAATAAAATTCAAACTATTGATGGGAGATATAAAAAAATTATTGGACATACTTTTTGTGTTCACGGAGATAGTTTAGAAATAGCTAGTGTGATAAGAGATCTATTTAATGAAATAAACAAACATAATCTGGAAATTGAATAATTATAAATTAAAATATTTCAAGTACAACAACTATTCTCTTCTGATTAGTTGGCCTGAAATGATTGATGAAAAAATTAACCTCGACGTAAATCAGTTTAAAGTTGCTATAGAATCATGTGCTAGCAATATTTTAGAAGTAAGATCTTCTTATTGTTCACTTTTAGTAATTTTTGATAAAGAAATTCTGGATATAGACAAGATAGAAGATAATCTAAACAACCTGTATGTATCCCGAGGATCTCTTTCAAAAACAGACAGTTTCCTATGGAATATTCCGGTGTGCTATGAAAAGAATTTTGCTTTAGATATAGATTTGATATCAAAACAAAATAAAATTTCAAACAAGGAAATTATTAAAATACATACTAATAGAGTTTATTCAGTATACTTGATAGGATTTTTGCCAGGCTTTTTATATCTGGGTTCAGTAGATGATAAACTTAAAATATCAAGAAAAAAACAACCTAGATTAAGGGTTCCTAGAGGTGCTGTAGCAATTGCAGACCAACAAACAGGAGTTTATCCTCAAGTAAGTCCTGGAGGATGGAATATTATAGGAAATACTCCAATAAATTTATTTGACAAATTCAAAGTTGAGCCATGTTTTGCAAAGCCTGGTGATAAGGTTAAATTTTTTAGCATTTCAGAAGCTCAACATAAATTAATAGAAAAGGAAGTGGAATTTGGATTATATGAATTAAAAAAAGAATTAATAAATGATTAAAGTAATTAATCCAGGATTTTATTCATCTATACAAGATTTAGGTCGTTTTGGATCTCAAAATTTTGGAGTTCCTATAAGTGGATCTATGGATCAATGTTCTGCTGATATTGCCAATAAAATCATTGGAAATAACTCGATAGAGGCATTAATTGAATTAACAATGACAGGATGTTCTTTAAAATTTGAAATTGATACTGAAATAGCAATAACAGGCTCAGATATGAGTCCTAAATTGAATGAGCTTTCTGTAGACATGTATTCTGTAATAGAAGTAAAAAATGGCGACACACTAAGTTTTGGTAGAATAAAATATGGCTTTAGAACATATATAGCGTTTAGAGGAGGGATTAATTCTGAAAAAGTTATGGAGAGCAAAAGCATGTATGTTGGTTTAACCAAAAACTTTAAAATCAATAAAAATGATGAGATATATCTAAACGACTCCAAACCTTCATTAAATAAGAAGTATAAAGCTTCTATGAATAAGCTGACATTATCAGATGAGATTGAATGCTATAAGGGTCCTGAATACAGCAAATTAACCACACAAAATAAAGACAAGCTATTAAGCACTCAGTTTTCAATATCTAATAATCATAATAGAATGGGCTATGTGTTAAATCAAAAAATAAAAAACACTATAAAACCAATTATTACTTCACATGTAATGCCGGGGACAGTGCAGTTAACTCCTGGTGGTGATATAATCATTCTTATGAGGGACTCTCAAACAACAGGTGGATATCCAAGAATACTGCAGTTAACAGATAGGGCTATTGATTTTGTTGCTCAAAAAGGAACAAGCTCTTTAATTAAGTTTTTGATTAAAAATTAACCAAGAAACTTGAAGAATTTTTTTACTATTTCTAGCTTTCCTTTATAAGGCGCATATCTAATCTTTATATCTAGCCAATTTCCTTTCTTAACAATAGCTTTTTTATGAGACAATTGATCAAAGCTTGTCTTGCCATGATATTTTCCTATACCACTATGACCAATTCCTCCAAAAGGCAGGTTAGGATTTCCTACCTGGATGATTGTGTCATTTATAGCGCCACCTCCAAAACTATATTTTCGAATAATTTTTTCAGAAAAATTATTATCAGAGCTAAAGACATATAATGCGAGAGGTTTCTCATATTTAGAAATTAATTCTTCAATTTTATTTTCATTATCATATGATATAACAGGAAGAATTGGTCCAAATATTTCTTCAGTCATTAAATCACTTTCAATATCTGGCTCCTCAATAATAGTTGGTGAAAAATAACATGTTTCTAAATCATGCTCTCCTCCAAATACAATCTTAGTATCCTTAATTAAATTAGAAAGTCTTGATAAATTAGTTCTATTTATGATTCTTGGATAATCTTCTGAGTTTTTAGGATTTTCTCCATATGCTTTTTTAATTTCCTCTGATAAATGTTTGATTAGTTTAGCTTTAATACTTCTTTTAACAATCAGAAAGTCTGGAGCAATACATGTTTGCCCAGCATTTATAAACTTACCCC
>SGZI01000053.1 GCA_004213965.1 Flavobacteriales bacterium | reverse complement strand
CTGTTTGATGTACTTATTGGAGTAAATTTATTAAGAGAGGGGTTAGACCTTCCCGAAGTTTCATTAGTAGCTATACTAGATGCAGATAAGGAAGGATTTTTAAGATCAAGTAGATCGCTCACTCAGACTATTGGTAGAGCCGCTAGACACATCAATGGTTCAGCAATACTATATGCTGATAAGATTACCAAGAGCATGAGTAAAACAATCAATGAAACAGAGTATAGAAGAGAAAAACAAGTTGTTTATAATAAAAAGCACAAGCTATCTCCAAAAGCTATAACAAAAAAACTATCAAACCCTCTTAGCAAAAAGATTTTAAACCCTGAAGAAACATTTTATAATTTAGAGTCTAAAGATTTTGATCTAAATTCAAATAAAAAAGATATTGAAAAAGAAATAAGAAAATTTAGAAAGAAAATGGAAATAGCAGCAAAAAATTTAGACTTCTTAATTGCAGCTAAATACAGAGATGAAATAAAAAAATTAAAAAAAATACTTAAATCTAAATATTAATTAGAGCTTAAAACTTCTTGAACTTTATCAGAAGCTTCCTTAAATTCTGTTGCACTATAAAAATTTAATCCTGATGAATCTATTATTTCTTTTGCTATTTCAGAATTTGTTCCTTGAAGTCTAACAATAATTGGAATATCAATATCATCTTTCATGTTTTTATATGCAGCAATTACTCCATTAGCAACCCTATCACACCTAACAATACCTCCAAATATGTTAACAAGAATTGCTTTTACATTTGGATCCTTTAATATAATCCTGAATGCTGTTTCAACTCTTTCACTATCAGCCGTACCTCCAACATCTAAAAAGTTTGCTGGATCTCCCCCGGCCTGCTTAATCAAGTCCATTGTAGCCATTGCCAATCCTGCTCCATTAACCATACATCCTACATTTCCATCTAAATCAACATAATTTAAACCAGCTTTTTTAGCTTCTACTTCAATTGGGTTTTCTTCTCTAATATCTCTTAGTTCTAAATAATCTTGATGTCTAAATAATGAATTATCGTCTATTGTAACTTTAGCATCAACTGCTAGAATTTTATCATCACTAGTTTTAATAACCGGATTTATTTCAAATAATGAGGAATCAGATTTACTATATGCATTATAAAGTGACTTTACAAACTCCATCATCTCACTATGGGCATTACCACTTAAGCCTAGGTTGTCTGCTATAACAGATATTTCTTTATCACTTAATCCAGAATCAGGATCAATATCAATTGTATGGATTAAATCTGGTGTATTTTCAGCTACAGATTCTATATCAACACCACCTTCAGTAGAATACATAATCATATTTTTACTAGTCTGTCTATTTAATAAAACAGACATGTAGAATTCTTGAATTTCTGAAGCACCAGGATAATAAACATCTTCAGCTATTAAAACTTGGTGTACTTTTTTACCTTCTACTGAAGTTTGAGGAGTAACTAAATTCATACCTATAATTTCAGAAGAAATTTCTCTAACTTCATCTATACTTTTAGCAACCTTTACTCCACCTCCTTTACCTCTACCGCCTGCATGTACTTGAGCTTTAATCACATACCAGCTTGTTCCAGTGTCTTCAGTTAATTTTTTTGCTGCAGCCACTGCTTCATCAGCAGTAGATGCCACAATCCCTCTTTGTATATTAACTCCGAAGCTGTTTAATATTTGCTTTCCTTGATATTCATGTAAATTCATAAATTAATATTCTAAATATTAGAAAAACAAATGTAATAAACTTGGTGGTTTATGTAATAAATGCACAGACTAAATTTATAATTAATTTCAAACAATTGTATATAATAATTTATCTTCGCTTACAGTATATTATAATAAAATGAAAAAGCTTTTTTTTCAAGTATTTTTTGTGTCTTTATTTTTTTCATGTAAAAGCCAGCTATCACCAATTAAAATGGCATTAGATTCTAGTAATGAGAAAATTTCTGTAGTAACAAAAAACATATCTAATCATGACATTCAGATAAAATTATCTATAATAAATGATAAAAATCAAAAGAAAAAGTTTAAGGAATATAATTACCATACAAACAAAAAAAATTATTTCTATCCTGCTAGTACAGTAAAACTTCCTATAACAATTTTTGCATTAGAGAAATTAAATGAAAATTCTTTAATAAACCTTGACACTAAATTTAAAGTAGAAAATGATACCGTGACAACGACTATGCGTAAGGAGATTAATGAAATTTTAATTATGAGCAGTAATGAGTCTTATAATAGACTTTTTGAATTTTTAGGACTAGATTATATTAACATGAAGTTAGATGAAAAAGGGATGAAAAAATCTAGAATATTTCATCGACTATCTACTGAGAATTCATCTGATACAAAAACAAGAAAAATTATATTTTACACAAAAGACTCATTAGTAATAGAATATCCTATTATTGAAAATAAAAAATTAAAGAATCTTAATCTCAATAAATTATTCAAAGGTGATGGATTTATAGATAATAATGGAAATTTAATTTCTAAACCTATGAACTTTTCAAGAAAAAACTATTTACCTATAGATGAGCTTCATCATCTAGTAAAACTTGTTTTTTTCCCAGAAAAATTTAAGAATAGATACAAATTAAACCTAAATAAAGAACAAATAGAGTTTTTAAAGCAATCTATGTCATCCACTCCAAAGGAGATTGGCTATGATAGAGAAGAATTTTATGATTCCTATAGTAATTTATTTATCTATGGAGACACTAAGGAAATAAACTCTACTAAAATTAAAATATTTAATAAGATCGGATTTGCTTATGGACATTTAACAGAGAGTGCATTTATTAAAAGTGAGGAAAATTCTTTTATTCTTTCTGCAACAATAAAGGTCAATAATAATCGTATATACAATGATGATAAATACGAATATGATACTGTTGGATTTGCATTTCTAGCAGAACTTGGAAGAGAAATACTTAAAATAATAGAGTCAAAGTAATATATTTGGAACGATTATTGAATTAAATTCATAAGTTGGAGAGATTAATTAACATACTATTTTTTTTAATCCTTAGTGTAAATTTTATTTATGCTCAAGAAAATCAACCTCCTATAATATCTTCTGAAGGAAACCAAACTTATTGCCCTTTAACACAGCAAAATATTGTGACAAATTTCAATATTGAAGATCCTGATGATACAACTCTAGATGCATTGTATATTCAAATTTCTGAGGGATATATTCCCGGAGAGGATCAGTTAATTTATAATGGATCTGACCCCAATTTAAATACATCTTGGAATGTGACAGAAGGAAAACTAGAAATATCTAGTATGAGTGGAGATAATGTACCTATTTCAGACATAATAACTGCTGTATATGAAGTTATTTTCTTTTCAAGTAATCCAAATCCGTCAGATAAGTCATTTTCATTTACAATTGGTGATGCTAATTATCTTCCTTTAACAGGGCATTACTATGTATATTTTGAACAAGTCGGAATTACTTGGATTGAAGCGCAACAAGCCGCAGAAAATTCAAATTATTATGGACTACAAGGATATTTAGTTACCATCTTGTCAGAAGAAGAAAATCAAATATCAGCAGAACAAACAGGTGGTGCCGGTTGGATTGGTGCAAGTGATCAAGGAATTGAAGGAAATTGGAATTGGGTTACAGGTCCTGAGGGCCTTGAAAATGGAGGAACTGGTCTTCCCTTTTGGGTTGGGCTAGGTCTAGAATTAGGTGGCAGCCCGGTAAACGGAATGTATAGTAACTGGAATAATGATCCTTATGAACCCAATCAGGCAGGGGACGAAGATTATGCTCACATTACTGATGATAGTATAGGACTAGTTGGTTCATGGAATGATTTAACAAATGCCGGTGCTTCAAGTGGACCATATCAACCTAAAGGTTATGTAGTAGAGTATGGAGGTATGCCAGGCGACCCTGAACTTAACCTATCATCCAGCACAAGTCTTAATGCTCCAGACATTACTGTAGAATCTTTCAATGGATGCAATAATGAATTTAGCGGCCTATCTGCAACATCTGAAAATGGAGATGTTTATTGGTATGATAATGAAACTGGTGGTACTCTAGTCCATACTGGAACAATATACACTCCCGACATAAGCACAACAACAACATATTGGACAACTCCATTTAATTCGGGTGAGTGTGATAGTTTTAGTAGAGTTCCTATAACAGCAACAATTATTCCTGGTCCTGAAATTATAAGTCCTAATGTAACTGTAGATCAATGTACATATACTGTAGAAGAGCTAGTAACTGATATATTAATCGGTGATAATTGTTCACAAGTTTCAAATATTACATATTCAACAGGCAGCACAGATTGGGGATTAGATAATGGTATTGGTTATTTTAGTGAAACTTCAGGAACATCGTGGGAGTTTACTGAAGGTATTATTTTAACTTCTGGAAATGCTGATATGGCCACAGGACCAAATAATATGGGTTCAATTGGTGAAGGCGGTTGGCCAGGTGATGCTGATTTAGATGGAATACTTTCGCCTGATCAATTAGCACTTGGCACAACTAATGACGCTACAATTATAGAATTTGATTTTGTTCCACTTACATCAAACATGAGCTTTAGATTTATTATGGCATCTGAAGAATATGACGGAAATACTGGTGGAGATTTTGAATGTGACTATTCAGATGCTTTTGGATTCTTTTTAACTGATCAAAATGGGGTAACTACAAATCTAGCTGTTTTACCAGATACAGATACCCCAATCTTAGTAACAAATGTTCATCCTGCTAATAATGGATGTGAGGCTGAAAATGAACAATATTTTGGTAGTTATGTTGAAGAAAATAATCCTATGATTGAATTTCAAGGATTCACAAGGGCATTTACTGCGCAATCAAATGTTAATATTGGAGAAACATACCATATAAAATTAGCAATAGCTGATCATAGAGATACTATTTATGATTCAGGAGTTTATATTGAGGGTGGAAGTTTTGATATTGGGTTTAACCTTGGAGAAGATATTCTTGTTCCTACTGGATTATCACCATGTGATGGTGGAAACTATACTATTGACACCCAAATTGATAGTTCTTTTGAAAATGCCAATTACATCTGGTACAAAGATGGTGTAGAAATAACTGGTGAGGGTGGATCCACCCTAACAGTTTCCGACCCTGGAAATTACAGTGTAGATGTAGAATTTTCTGAAGAATGTATTAGTAATGATGATATTATTATTGAATTTTATACTCCACAAATCGTTGAGTCATTACTAGCTCTTGACTCTTGTGATAATCTAGAAAATGATGGTGATGCTATTTTTGATTTAACTCAGCAAACCCCAAATATAATTGCACAGCTAAATCCTTCAGAATACACAATAAATTATTTTGAAACTCAAGAAGATGCCGAAAATGACACAAATGCTATCGTTTCAACAGAAAATTATGATAACATTATTCCTTTTTCTCAAACTATATATGCTAGAATTGTTGAAAATACCTACCCAGACTGCTATTCAATATCAAGTTTTCAATTAAATAGCATTAATCCCCCCGAGGTAATAGTACCTACAGCATTACAGGAGTGTGATGATGATTATGATGGGATTACTTCATTTAATTTAACTGATAAAAATACTGAGATATTAAATGGTCAAACCGGTATTACAGTTACCTATCATGAGTTGGAGGAAGATGCAGAAACAGGAGATAATCCTATTACTGATCCTTATCTTAATACGACTGCTGATAATCAAACAATTTACGTTCGATTGGTAGATGATGTTACTGCTTGTTATGCCACGACTACCCTAGCGCTTCAAGTAAACCCTATACCTGAGGTAATTACACCACCTGTTTATGAGGTGTGTGATGATGATTATGATGGTGTGGGAACATTTGATCTAACTTCTTTAGATGATACTATTTTAAATGGTCAAACAGGCATATCGGTTACTTACTATGAAACACAGGAAGATGCTGATGCTGGAAGCAATGTACTCTCCAGTCCTTATAACAACACAACTCTTGATGCCCAAGAGCTTATTGTTCGTTTAGAGAATAATACTACAGGATGTTATGCTACAACCACTCAAGGCCTTATTGTTAATCCACTAGCGGTAATAGAAGTAACTGACTATGAACTATGTGATTACAATAATTCTGGAGATATGATTGAAGTCTT
>SGZI01000052.1 GCA_004213965.1 Flavobacteriales bacterium | reverse complement strand
AAAATCTAGATAATCTGATAAAACCAGATAACTCCCTGCCCATACTTGACCTCCATCTCTGATAATTTGTCCAATAGTACTGCTCGGATTCTGATCATTAATATATGGATTATTAGTTGCTGACCCCACACCACCATCAAAATTCACAAAATCATCAGTAGTTATTTGATTATTCTCAAAGTCGATAGGTAGAATTATTTGAGAGATAGATGAAATACTATATAAAATAACAACAATATTTAAGATTTTTTTAATCATAGAGAAGAGTATATTTAGTATGCATGCATAGTAAATATACTAAAAAAATAAATAAAAAACCCTCAATTTCTTGAGGGCTTACTTTTGGGTGGAAGACCGGATTCGAACCGGCGACCTCCTGAACCACAATCAGGCGTTCTAACCAACTGAACTACAACCACCATAAGGAATGCAAATGTAAATTATTTGTAAATCTCTACAAAAAGTTTTAAAATTTTATTTTAAATCAGAAATATGATTAACAATTGGTGTTCTTAAGGCATTAAAACCTTCAGCATATTCAACTCCTGTAAGCCTTCCTAAATCCCTTGCTCTATATTCAATACTATTTAAGAAGTTTTTTGTTGAGATTGGCGTAACCTCAGAGCTATCATTAGGGTTATAAAATTGTGATTTATAACACATAACGGCATCTAATTTATTTTTTATAAAATCAGATATATCAACAACAAAATTAGGTTCATTATTATTCCATTGAATGTAATGATATACATTAACTGGCCTCCAAGGATCTTGAGAAATAGATTTGCATGCCGTTTCAATCTTTTTTAAGCCACTTAGAAAGCAAGCGTCTGTGACAAGTTTAGCCGCCTTTGAATGGTCAATATGCCTGTCTTGAATTGCATTACATATAACAAGATCAGGTTTATACTTTCTAATAACCTCTACCAATTTTAATTGATGTTCTTTATCATTAGCAAAGAAACAATCTGAAAAGTTTAAATTCTCTCTAAACTCTACTCCCAGAAGTTTAGCTGCATCATTGGATTCTGTATCTCTTGTTTTAGCATCTCCCCTAGTTCCTAGCTCTCCTCTAGTTAAATCAACTATACCAACCTTTTTGCCCTTGCTAATTTCCTTAGCAATAGTTCCTGCACATCCTAATTCAACATCATCAGGATGAGCGCCAATGGCTAGAATGTCTAATTTTATCATGAATTATTTATTAGTTGCTTTTACTATAGCTTGTTCTATATCTTCTATAACATCCTCTGTGTCTTCAATTCCAACGGAGAATCTAATAAGATTGTTTGTAATACCTTGTGCTATTCGGTCTTCTTCTTTAAGTAAATAATGTGATGTTTCCGCTGGAACAAGCATTGTGCTTTCAACTCCAGCTAAACTCATTGATGGTTTTATTAACTCAAGAGCTTTTAAGAATGTATTTACATGTATGCTCTCATCAAATTCAAAAGACATCATTGCGCCAAAACCATCCATTTGCCTTTTAGCTAAATCATGATTATTGTGTGTAGGAAGTCCTGGATAATATACTGTTTTTGTTAAATTATGATCATACAGATACTTTGATAATTTCATAGCATTTTCCTGTTGAGCTTTTACTCTTATAGATAAGGTTTTCATACTACGCTCTAATAACCAAACTGTATAGTCACTTAAACTACCTCCTAAATTTTTTGATAAACTCCATATGGTTTCTTTTAAATCTTCTGTAGTTGCAACAGCACCTGCACAAATATCACTATGACCACCAAAATATTTTGTAGCACTATGAAGTATTATATCAATACCCATAGTTGAAGGTTTTTGAATTACTGGAGTTGCAAAAGTATTATCAATAACTGATATTAAGCCCTTTGATTTAGCTAATTTAGCAATGGCTCTAATATCAACTATTTTTAATATAGGATTTGAAGGTGATTCAATATAAATAACTTTTGTATTATCCCTAATTTCTTTTTCGAAATCAGAAACCTCCAAACTATCCGTAAATGAATACTCAATTCCATAACGATCAAATTGAGCTTCAGCTAAATTTCTTGTTCCCCCATAGATATCATTCTGAAACAGAATATGATCTCCAGAATCTAATAAAGAAAGAAGTGTTGTACTAATTGCTGCCATACCCGATCCTAAAATCATTGCTGACTCAGTTTCCTCTAATGCAGCTATTTTCTTACACAAATACTCCTGATTTGGGGTATTTGAATACCTAGGGTATCTACTAATCTCAGCATCAATATATTCATATGATGTAGAAGGATATATAGGAGAAACTGCACCCCCAAACTGTTCATCTTTAATCTCACCAACGTGAGTACATATAGTATTAATTCCTTTTATCTTGTCTTTCATTACAATTGATCTAAATTAAATTTACGATTATTTTTTAAATACTTTGAATATTTAGGATAGGCTAACATTGCTAAAATGCAGACTATTAATACTGTTACTCCTGAATATAAAAAACTGATTTGCTGGTCATCTTTTGCATAAGAATGTAATCCAGCTAAATAGAAATTAACTCCAAAGTATGTCATAAGTATAGTGCCGTAAGATAGTATTGAAGCAATAGTAAAAGTAAATTGACTCTTAAGCTTAGGGATTAATCTCATATGCAGCACAAATGCATAAATCATAATACTAATTAATGCCCATGTTTCTTTTGGATCCCATCCCCAATATCTTCCCCAACTTTCATTAGCCCACATTCCTCCTAAAAAATTACCAATAGTTAACATTACCAGACCAATTGTTAGAGACATCTCATTGATTAATATTAATTCTCTAATATTTAATGCCATTACTTCTTTATTCTTGTTGTTAACCAGTATTATTAATATTAATGTCACTAGTCCTAGAATCATACTTAAAGTAAATGGCCCATAACTACCTACAATAACAGAAACATGAATCATTAGCCAATAACTATCAAGAACAGGAACTAAGTTAGCTATTGCTGGATCCATCCAACTCCAATGAGCTACCATAAGTATCATTGAAGTTACAAATGCTGTAGAGGCTATAGTTAGATCACTTCTTCTTCCAAATACAATACCAAACAGCATTGTTACCCAACCTATATATATCATAGTCTCGTATCCGTCACTCCATGGAGCATGGCCAGAAATATACCACCTCCAACAAAGTCCTGCAGCATGTAAAACGAATAGAAAATAGATCGAATATTTAAATATAGAGATGAAGATGTTAATAATTTTTTTATTGTTAAAAATCTGAAACAATAAGGATATGAATAGTAAAAATCCTGCATATAAATACCAGCTAAAAAGACTTCTAAATATGTCATATTCATTATATAACACCTCTGATTCTATCTTAGATTCTGAAAGCATTACCTCAGATCCATATCTATATTGGGTATCTAAAATTGCATTTAATATTTTATCTGATTCACTAAAATCTTTTGTCCTTTTTCCCTCATTTAAAAAATATAGATATGTTTTAAAGCCAGTATTAATAAAGTTTGAGTACAAGGTGTCTTTAATTAAGTTATTGCCTGTCCTGTTTTCACTAGGTGAAATCCATTTATTATTTTCTTCATCAATCAGAGGGAAAAGCTTTAAAGAACTCCCTTCTAAAGCATTATATAATAAGTTGACTCTTTGGTCTGTTTCCTTAAATTCCTTTTGAAATGCATTAGGAACTGTTGATCTATATGCTTCCTGAAGATATGGTGCAAGCTTATATTCACCTGTTTCAGTAAAGAAGTTTACTAGAGCAATATGCTTATCCTCTTTACTTACTCCAATAATATTTCTAATAGAATCTCCTTTTTTCTTTTTCAGATAGATTATTGGAATATTATACCATAGTAGGGGACTTTCATACATAGATAATATTGCCTGGTTTGCATCAAGATCCTTATAGTGATCGCTCTTGCTTAACTTTCTTAATAATTCTGATGCATAAGTATTAACAGGCATCATTCTACCCCCTAGATCCTGAATAACAATTTTTCCAAACTTATCTGCTTCAACTTTTGGAACTTGATTTGCATATAGAATAGAATCTATCTTCTCAATATCAGCCTGAGTAGTCTCAGGATTATGAGGGTTGGCATCTTGTGCATTTAATGTGAATGATAAAATAAAGAATGCTATTGGCAGAATTTGAGACTTCTTTATTTTTATTTGTTGAATTTGACTTTTCAAATAGCTAAACCTAGTAAATCCAGAAACTAAGATTGATAATAAGCCAATGTATAGAAGTATATATCCTAGATAGGTTATAGTAGTTCCCCAAAAATCATGATTTACAGATAATACAGTTCCTTTCTCATCCGGATCAAATGAGGCTTGAAAAAACCTATAGCCTTTATAGTTTAATATGTTATTCATAAAAATTCTGTAATCAAAATTTTCTTCATCTATTACGGTGACTTCAGAAGCAAAAGCAGAATAACTCTTTTCAGTCCCAGGATATTTGTCTGCAATAAAATCATTTAACTTAATACTAAAAGGAAGTTCATAGACTTTAGATCCATATTTAAAAAGAAAATCTAAATCTCCTATTTCAATTTTTTTAAACTGATTATTAGTTCCCATTCCGCCTAATATCTTTACTGTTTTTGTTTCAACAGGAGTTGAAATTTCAAGAGCTATTGCATCTTGATCAGATTTTAAAAGTTCTGATTTTTTTACCACATCAAAAACACCTTTAATTACCGGTTTTGGAAATACAATAGATTGATTATTTATTATATATCTTGATCTTAGATTAAGTGGTTCCTTTTTGTTTTTACTTAATTTTCCTACACTCATCGTGGCCATTACCATATATTCTGAATCAAAAGGAGATTCAATAAAAATTCCATTATCATCAAAAGTTATATTTATGGCGCCTTCTACATAATTGTTTAGAGTATAGAGGGTGTTATGAAGGCTCTGAACTGTACCAGATTTCAAAAAATGATTATGAGGCATTCCTCCTGTAGATTCAACTATTTTTAGGTAATACTCTCCGTTTTCATCATATACCACATCTTCCTCTGCTCCTTTTATAAAATCTACTAATTCTATAGTAACAGGAGTTTTATTATAATCAGTACTATATCTAAATTTATTGTTTAATCTATGTGAAAAATCAACAGGCTCTTCAATCGGTTTTCTCATTATTTGCCCATTTATTTCATAATCACCATCTATATATACAGTCAAATAAGTTTTTTGTGAAATAAAAGTATTTTCTGTATTACCTTCTCTTATACTCATCACGCCTTCATAGCCAACATATCTAGTTAAAAAGGCTCCTATTAAAATAAAAATCCATGACAAATGCAGAGTTAAAGTCGCCCATTTTCTTTTTGATAATAGACGGTATTTAAAAATATTTCCAACAAAATTTACTACAAATAATAACATAACACTCTCAAACCACCAGGTGTTATATATAATATTTCTTGAATAAGGTGTGGGTGAAGTTTCCTGTCCTGCATCTAAAAAAGTACCTATAGCCATTGATATGGCAAATACTATAAATAACAAGCCTGTTAACCTATTTGAGAATAATATATTTGTTATTTTTTTTAACATTAAGAAAAACAAAATATTTTTGAAGGAACAAATTTAATACCATTTTCAATTAATTTTGTACTTTTTGCTCTTTATTAATCAATCTATGATAAAAATTATTTTACTAGGTGCTGGAAATGTAGGTCATCATCTATCTAAAGCATTTGATAAATCAACTGAAATTGATCTGGTTCAATGGTATAGTAGAGATAATTCAAAGGTCTCCTATAATGACATAGACACAGAAATAATCAATGATTTGTCAAAAATAAAATCTGCAGATATCTATGTTATTTCTATAAGCGATTCATATGTAGGTGAGATATCTGAAAAATTAAATGTTTCTGAGAAGCTCGTAGTCCATACTTCAGGTAGCTTAGACTTGAGTATAATTGACAAAAAAAACAGAAGAGGTGTATTCTATCCACTACAAACACTATCAAAAAATAAAGAAATTGAACTAGCTAAAGTGCCTATATGTATTGAATCTGAAAATAATAAAGATTTAGTTCTACTAGAAACAATTTCAAAATATATTGGATGTAAAACATATAAGATAGATTATAATGAAAGGAAGATATTGCATTTGGCTGCCATTTTTTCTAACAATTTTGTAAATCACATGTTTACTATAGCTAAAGAAATTCTTGATGATAAAAATTTAGATTTTAATATTTTAAAACCCCTTATTAACGAAACAGTTGATAAAATTCATAAATTAGATCCAGAAAATGCACAAACTGGTCCTGCAATTAGAAATAATAACGAGA
>SGZI01000051.1 GCA_004213965.1 Flavobacteriales bacterium | reverse complement strand
AATATCGTTTTCATAAGCTTTTACAGTATTTTGAGAATATTTTTTCTCTAATTGTAAATAATCTATAAATGACTTTATACTCATATTAATGAATCTAAAATCTAAAATTACTAAAAAAGCTAACGTTTAATCTTGAAGATTAGAAATAATATTATATTTCTTCTTGATCTCTTAGTTTTTGAATATATTGAGCCTTTTGTACAGTAGCTCTTCTTTTTACAGATGACTTTGTAAACTCTTTTCTAGTTTGAAGAGACTTTTTAGTTCCAGTCTTATCAAATTTTCTTTTAAAACGCTTAAGCGCTCTATCAATATTTTCTCCTTCTTTTATTGGGATTATTAGCATATTACAAAACCTCCTTTCTTTAAAATGTGATGCAAATATAAACTAATTCTAAACTAATAAAAGAGATAAATCAATAAAATTTATGATTTTATTGCTTCTAAATATTTATTAAGCTGTTCCTTAACAACTGGGAACAAGAAGTATAAGCCAATCATATTCGGGAATACCATTGCAAAAATCATTGCATCTGAGAATGCCCAAATTGAATTCATGCTTGCTGCAGCTCCTATAACAACAAAAATCAAGAACAATACTTTATAAGTCATATCAGCAACTTTTCCTCTACCAAATAGAAATTTCCAAGACTGTAATCCATAATAAGACCATGAAATCATTGTTGAAACAGCAAATAGCACAACTGCTATAGTTAAAAATATATCTGAAAATGGTATGTATTCAGCAAATGCTTTTGAAGTAATTCCTGCACCTTCATACATTACGCCGTCAATCATAACTCCTCCCATTCCATCACCACCGTATACAAATGCTCCTGTTGAATTAAAAATAATTATTACAAGTGCAGTCATAGTACAAATAACTACCGTATCAATAAATGGCTCTAACAATGCTACTAGACCTTCAGAAGCAGCATACTTAGTCTTAACGGCAGAATGAGCTATTGATGCTGAACCAGCTCCTGCTTCATTAGAAAAAGCAGCTCTTTTAAATCCAACCATTAAAACCCCTATAATTCCACCTACACCAACTGCTGTTGGATTAAAGGCTTCCTTAATAATTAATGCTATAGCATCATCAACAAATGAGAAATTGACTGCCAATATATAGATACATGCAAGAATATAAAGTAGTGCCATAAATGGAACGACTTTCTCAGTAACAGATGCAATTCTTTTAATTCCACCAATAATTATAATTCCAACAAAAGTTGCTAAAACTAATCCAATCATTGCTCCAGCAAAGGTAGAATCATATCCAAATAAGTCTTTTAATACGATCGTTGCTTGATTAGATTGTGCTGCATTACCACCTCCAAAAGATCCTCCAATACAAAAAACAGCAAATAAAGCTGCTGCAATCTTACCAAGAGTTGCAAATCCTTTTGATTTTAAACCTCTACTGATATAATACATTGGCCCCCCATACACGACACCATCATCATCAACATCTCTATAGTAAACTCCTAATGTACATTCAACAAACTTAGTTGACATACCTAGAAGTCCACAAACTATCATCCAAAATGTAGCGCCTGGTCCACCAAGTGCTATGGCAAGTGCAACACCTGCAATATTTCCATTTCCAACTGTTCCTGAAACTGCTGTAGCTAATGCTTGAAAGTGTGAAACTTCTCCATCATTAGAGTCAGAATCAGTTTTTTCAACATCGTCATATTTTCCTCTTACTACATTAATTGAGGTCCGAAAGTATTTGATATTAGGAAAACCAAAATAAATTGTAAAAAATGCAGCACTACCTACTAGCAAAAATATCACAAAAGGATATCCTGCAACTTCAAAAAATACTACATCACTGAAAAAATCAGAGACAGGTTTGAAAGCTTCATCAATCCTTTGATCTAAACCTTTTTCTTGTGCAAATGACAGAAATGGTATTATAAATGTTAAAAGTAGTAGTTGAATTTTTTTCATAATTATTTTGGTTAGAATAACAGATCTACAATATGAGGAAAAAAAAAGATTATTAAAAATTTTATTCTAAATATCCCATTTGTTTCATCCACTCATCATTATATATTTTATTAATATACCTACTACCATGATCATGAAATAGAACAACAACAATATCATTCTTTGTAAAGTTTTTTTCTAGTTGTAATACTCCCTTAATTGCTGCGCCAGCAGAATTACCAACAAACATAGCTTCCTTTCTTACAAGTTCTCTACAAAACAAAGCGGCATCCTTGTCTGTTACTTTGGTAAATCCATCAATAATGTCAAAATTTATATTTTCTGGAATCATATCTTCACCAATACCTTCTGTTACATAAGGATAAATCTCATCCTGATCAAAAACTCCCGTTTCATGGTATTTCTTAAGTACAGAACCATAGGCGTCAACTCCCCAAATTTTTATATTAGGATTCATCTCTTTTAAAAATTTTCCAACACCCGATATTGTACCTCCAGTACCAACTCCAACTACAAAATGAGTGATTTTTCCTTCAGTTTGTTTCCATATTTCAGGGCCTGTAGATTCGTAATGAGCTATGGCGTTACTTGGATTATCGTATTGATTAACATACCATGAATTTGGGGTTTCCTCAGCTAATCTTTTTGAAACTGAATAGTATGACCTCTTATCATCGGGGTCAACATTAGTAGGACAAACAATTACCTCGGCACCAAAAGTTCTTAACACATCTAATTTACCTTTAGATTGTTTGTCAGAGGTTACAAATATGCAGTTATATCCTCTACTTATAGCTACAATAGCCAATCCCATTCCTGTATTACCTGATGTTCCTTCGATTATAGTCCCTCCAGGTTTTAATAATCCCTTTTTTTCAGCATCATTAATCATCTTTAGACCAATCCTATCTTTAACAGAATTACCAGGATTAAAAGTTTCATATTTAGCAAGTACAGTGCAAGGTAAATCTTTAACAATTTTATTTAATTTAATTAATGGGGTATTCCCAATAGTTTCAATAATATTCTCAAAAATTTGCATCAAAAATTGTTTTGCTCAAATATAAATTAAGTAAATGAATATTCAATCTTTTATTATTGGTATTTAACTGCCTTTGTTGGTGAAATATTTGAGATTAAGGATGAAGGCAAAATGATAACTAAAAAACAGATAAAAAATGTTAAAATGTTTAAACCTATAATATAATATATATCAAAATGCATAGGCACACTTGAGACATAGTATATCTCTGAATCAAGAGAAATCAGTTCGTATTTTTTTTGAAGATAAATTAAAATCAATCCAATTGAATTGCCAATTAGTAAACCTAAGCTTACTATATATAAAGAATTATATATAAAAAATTTTCTTAAACTAATATTAGTGCTCCCTAAACTTTTTAAAACTCCTATCATATTTGTTCTTTCAAGAATTAGAACTATTAAAACAGTGATTATGTTTATTGAAGCAACAATAATCATTATAATGATTATTGCTATCATATTTTTATCAAAAAGCTTTATCCAATCAAAAATTGAATAATATTTATCCCTAACACTCTGAACATTAACAGTTGATGGAGTAATAGAGTAAATTTCATTAGTTAATAAATCCAAATTCTCATAATTATCAATGAAAACTTCTAAATTTCCTATTTGATCATTATTCCATTTGTTTATTTTTTGGATATGGGATAAATCACCTATAATATATTTGCTGTCTAATTCATTAAATCCAGATGAAAAAATTCCTGATATTTCAAACTTTCTAATAGCGGAAGATTCTGAATTTCTAGAAAACAACATTTGAAAGTCGTCTCCAACATTTAATTTTAATCTTTTTGCTAATAATTTTGAAACTACTACCTTATTAGAAATTGAATTTGAAATATTTGGAAAATCTCCTTCAATTAAAAAATTTTTTATTCTATCTAAATCATAATTTTCATCAACTCCTTTAAAAAAAACTCCATCAAAATCTTCATTAGTTCTTATTAAACCAAACTTAGTTGCAATTTTTTGAACCTTAATTATTCCTTCAGTACTTATTATACTGCTATATAAATCCTCATCAAAATCTAGTGGAATATTTGAATCTTCATAATTAACTGTTTGAAAATTATAAATTGAAATGTCACCGTTAAACGCTGATATTTTATTCTTTATTTCATGCTGCATCCCTAAACCAGTTGCAATAGAAATTAGCATAACTATCACTCCCAAAGCAATGGCAGCAATTCCTATTTTTATAATTGGTCCTGAAATACTATTTTTATAGGACTTAGTGCTTATAATTCTTTTCGCTAAAAAATATTCGAAATTCAAAATGTATATGAATTTAATTTACTTTATAAAATTCTTGTTAATATCATTGCTATTACAATCAAATATATACAATATTCATTCTACTAACATAGATAATAAAAATAAAAAAAGTGAAATTATTGTTGGCGCAAACCAAGTATCTGATTATATAAATCACCTGAAAAATAAGAAAATTGCAGTAGTAGCTAATCATACTAGTGTTATTTTTAAAAAGGATAATACTTTTACACACATAGTTGATTCATTGATTTCGTTAAACATTAATATATCAAAGATATTTACTCCAGAACATGGATATAGAGGTGAAAATTATAATGGTGAAAATGTATCTGATGAAATAGATCCTAATACTGGGCTTGAAATTATTTCACTCCATGGTAAGGACAGGGCATATGGAATAATATCAGACAAAGACTTAGTTGGTATAGATTTAATGATATTTGATATTCAAGATGTTGGAACACGTTTTTATACTCATATTTCAACATTACATTATGTAATGGAAGCGTGCGCAAAAAACAATATACAATTAATGGTTTTTGATAGACCAAATCCAAACGGGAGCTATATTGATGGGCCAGTATTAGAAATGCAGAATAGAAGCTTTGTAGGAATGCACTCTGTTCCAATAGTCTACGGAATGACAATTGGAGAGTATGCGCTTATGATTAATGGAGAAGGATGGTTAAGTAATAATATGCAATGCAAGCTAAAGATTATAAAGAATCTAAACTATAGACACGATTACAATTATAGTCTACTAATAAAACCCTCACCAAATCTTCCAAATGACAAATCAATATATCTATATCCATCACTCTGTCTATTTGAAGGCACAAACATAAGTGTAGGACGTGGCACATCAAATCAATTTCAGGTTTATGGTAGTCCATATTTAGATAAAAGCAAATATTCATATACATTTATTCCTAAACCAAATCAAGGATCAAAGTACCCTCCACATAATAATGAAAAATGCTATGGAGTTGATCTAAGAGATAAATTATCAGAGAGAAAGCTTAACCTAAGTTATATCATTGATGCATATAAGAACACAGAAAATAAAAGTGAATTCTTTAATAACTATTTTATAAAACTATCTGGCACTGAAGATTTAAAAAAACAAATTATAAATAATGTTGATGAGGATATTATTAGAAAAAGCTGGAAAAATAAAATAGATGAATTTAAGTTAATACGAGAAAAATATTTAATTTATGAATAAATTTATTAGATGAGCAGTTCAATTTTAAAACTAACCGAAGTTTCAATCATTCAAGAAAATAAAAAAGTATTAAATGAAGTTAATATAGAAATTAAAAATGGTGATTTTGTTTATCTAATTGGAAGAACTGGTAGTGGAAAAACTAGTCTAATAAAAACCTTATATGCGGATTTAAAACTTCAATTTGGTACAGGGGCAATTGTTGATATAGACTTAAAAAAATTAAAAGAAGAAGAAATCCCTCTTTTAAGAAGAAAATTAGGGATAGTATTTCAAGATTTTAAACTTTTGAGTGATAGAAGTGTTTCTGAAAATCTAAAATTTGTTCTTAAAGCAACTGGATGGGATGATGAATCAAAAATTAATTCTAGGATAACTGAAGTATTAGAAAAAGTTCATATAACAGAGCTAATAAATAAATATCCGAGTCAATTATCTGGAGGAGAACAGCAAAAGGTAGCTATTGCAAGAGCTTTATTAAATAATCCTAAACTAATCATTGCAGATGAACCTACTGGGAATCTTGATCCAAAAACTAGTTTAGAAGTAATGGATATATTAATTGAACTAAATCAAAAAGGGAATACAATTCTAATGGCTACACATGATTTTATCTTAATTGATAAATTTCCTAATAAAACTTATATATGTGAATCTGGAAAAATTTCTGAAATTGATTTAAAGAATAAAACCATCAACACAATTTATAAATGATTTCTGTATTAATTCCTTGTTATGATTTTGATGCACTTCCTCTAGTTAAAAGATTAGAAAAGGAAGCATTGGTTTTAGGAATTCCCTATGAAATTATATGTATAGATGATGGGTCTTTTTCCCTACTAAATGAAAAAAATCAACAAATAAATGCCCTAACAAATTGTCAGTTTATTGAGAGTAAAAAAACAGTTGGAAGTATCGCTAACAGAAAATTACTTTCAAATAAAGC
>SGZI01000050.1 GCA_004213965.1 Flavobacteriales bacterium | reverse complement strand
GAAGAATTTAATGGATGTCCTGATACGGATGGAGATGGCATTAAAGATAGTGAAGATGACTGTCCGCTTCAAGCAGGGCCTGCAGAACACAACGGATGTCCTGATACGGATGGAGATGGTCTTCCAGACAATAAAGACAGATGTCCTAAAGAAGCTGGTAAAGCTAGTATGGGTGGATGTCCTGATTCAGATGGAGATGGCATTGCTGATGTAAGAGACAATTGTCCTAATGTAGCTGGTCCTAGAGCTAACCGTGGTTGCCCATGGCCAGATAGAGATGGTGATTCAGTTGTAGATAAGGATGATGAGTGTCCTGATACTCCTGGAACTGTAGCAAATAATGGTTGTCCTGAAGGACCATCAGAAGATGATATGGCTAGAATAACAGAAATGTCTAGAGGTATTCAATTTGCATTCGGTTCAGCAATATTTACTGAAGGAACACCTCCAGTACTTGATGCAATTGTTGAAATCATTCTTAAATATCCTAAATCAAACTTTAGTGTAGAAGGTCATACTGACAGCATTGGTACTAAAGGATTTAATCAAGGATTATCTGAAAGAAGAGCAAATGCAGTAACTAGTTACTTAACTTCAAGAAATATTTCTTCATCTAGACTAAGCGCTTCTGGATTAGGGGAAACTATGCCTATTGATACTAACATCAATAACGCAGGTAGAGCTAATAACAGAAGAGTTGAAATTATATTTGTGAAATAAAGTAATTCTTTACGCTTTAATAAAGTAAAAAACGCTTCGCTAAATGCGAGGCGTTTTTTATTTTTATATAATGCAGAGCTTCCTACAAACTGTCCTTTTAGAATTAAAAAACAATAAAACAAATCTTTCAGATTGTGTTTTTATTCTTCCTAATAAAAGGGCAGGTTTATTCCTAAAAGAAGCTATTGTTGATCATATTGATAATAATATTTTTAGTCCTGAAATTTTATCCATTGATGACTTTATCACATCTATTTCTGGACTATCTAGCATATCAAATACTGAATTATTATTTGAATTCTATTCTGTTTATAAAGCCCATACAGAACAAGAGGAACAAAATGAATTTGAAGAATTTATAAAATGGGCTAGAATATTAATTAATGATTTTGATGATATTGATAGAGAATTGTGTAATGCTGGAGCAGTATTTGATTACCTGCAAGCTATAAATGATATAAATCATTGGTCACTAGATGAAGATAAAACTTTACTAGTAAATAACTATATGTCATTCTGGAAGGAAATTAAAGTTTATTATGCAGTATTCTCAAAGCATCTGCTAGAAAAATCAAAAGGATATCAGGGCTTGATTTACAAAGAAGCAATTAATAATTTAGAAAGCTATATTGCCTCAAACAATAGTAAACTACATGTATTCCTGGGGTTTAATGCACTTTATAAATCTGAATCAATAATAATCCAAGAGCTACTTCAATCAAAAAAAGCAGAAATTTTCTGGGATATAGATAAGGGGAGTATTAATTCTGAGTACAATTCCTCTGGGCATTATATAAATCAGTATATCAAATCATGGCCATATTATAGAAATAATGATGTAAATATCATTTCAAATAACTATTTAAATAAAAAGCAAATTTCAGTAGTGGGGACTGCTAAAAATATAGGTCAGGCTAAATATATAGGTGAGATTATAGAAACAATTAAAACTAAGAGTCCAGCAGCACTAAATGATACTGCAATAGTTTTGGGTGATGAAACCCTATTAACTCCTCTTTTAAATTCAATGCCAAATAAAATTGATGGTCTTAATATAACTATGGGCCTTCCAATTAAATTTTCATCAACAGCCTCCTTATTTGATAATTTGCTAAAACTTCATGGAGAAAATAAAAAATCCTTCTATTATAAAAATTTAATTTCAATCCTGTCTCATGAATTAATTGCTCCACTCCTAGAGAATAATAATGGTGACCTATGCAAAATCATAAATACAAATAATATAGTATATACCAATCTAAATACACTAGTTAAAATCAATCAGGCTAATAAAGAGTTATTAGAAATATTATTTGGAGATTGGACTGATACAAATACTGCAATTGATCATTGTATTAAAATCATCTATATGATAAAAAATCATTTTGATGATAAGGGAAGTGAAAAGAAAATAACCTTTGAATATCTATATCATTTTAACAAGTTATTTAACAAATTAAAACTACTACAAAAACAGTATAGTCATATAAATACAGTAAAAACACTGCATATATTATTTAGGGATACAATCAAAAATGAAAAAATTCCATTTAATGGTGAGCCGCTTAAAGGCCTTCAAATAATGGGAGTTCTTGAATCAAGAGTATTAGATTTTGAAACAGTAATTATCTCATCATTAAATGAAGGAGTATTACCAGTAGGCAATTCATCTAATTCATTTATCCCATTTGATGTTCGCCTTCAGCATAAGCTCCCAATTTATAAAGATAAAGATGCAATATATAGCTATCATTTCTACAGATTACTACAGCGAGCTAAAAACATCTATTTGCTCTACAATACAGAAGCAGATATAATTAACGGTGGTGAAATTAGTCGATTTATTAGACAGTTAGAAATTGAGAAAGTACATGAAGTTGATCACAAAATACTTGTGCCAAAAACACCAATAATAAAAAAGAAATTACTTGAAATAAAGAAGAATAAAAATATCCTGGATAAACTGAATGAACTAACTAAAACAGGATTTACAGCATCAATGCTCTCAAGCTACATAAGAAACCCTATTACATTTTATTATCAAAAAATTCTAGAATTAAAGGATGATAATCAAATGGAGGAAACAATAGCCTATAACACGATTGGATCAGTTATTCATGATACATTAGAAGAATTGTATAAACCATGTGAAAACAAACTATTAAGTGTTGAAAATGTAAATGGAATGCTGAAAATAAAAGACAAAATAGTAGATAAAAATTTTCAAAAAATATTTGAGCTAGGAAATTTAAATAAAGGAAAAAATTTAATAATAGTAGAGACAGCCAAAAGATATATAGAAAATTTCTTAAAAAAGGAAATTAAAGATATTGAGGAGGGAAATGAGATAAAAATTCTAGCTGTTGAAAAAAAGTTTGAGACAATAGTGGATCTATCAAGTGAGTTCAATAATATTAAAATCAGAGGTAAAATAGATAGAATTGATAGCGTAAATGGGGTAACAAGAGTGATTGATTATAAAACAGGAGGCCAGATAAAACAAACTGACTTAAATATTAAACAATATGAAGAAATATTTAAGGACAAAAAATATTCAAACATTTTTCAGCTACTCTTCTACTGCCTAGCCATAGAAGATGACAAAAAATATAATTTTCCAGTTGAGGCTGGAATTATATCCTTTAGGAATCTAGATGTTGGGATAATAAAAACTAGATTTCAAGAGAAAACCAATCTAATAAGTCATGAAAAGATTAAAGAATACAAATCTGGACTAGATATACTAATTAAAGAAGTAATACATGTAGATATTCCATTCACTGAGAAGAAAGAATAAAATAAATATTAATTATTCACATCAATCTTAGAAATATTGCTCTTTTTAATCCTATCGATATCACCTGTAACGGTATTTACTCTAAATAATGCATTCTGACTATCTGAAATTTCTATTTGATATGTGCCAACCTGATTAGTTGAGTTAGGAATTGCTGAAATAAATAACGCACAAACTCCAACAATTGCCAATAATATAAGTAATTGGTCCTTAATTCTATTTTTTATCATATTTTATTTAAATTAAAATGCTTGAATAATATTCAAGATCTATAATATAAAATTATTTGTATCTTTATATTATATATGATATTAATATATGAATAAAATAACTATTATATGTTATTATATCGTATAAATTATTGTAAAAATATGAACATTTACATTAAAAAATCTAGTTATACTACAAAACAGGGTAAATCTGCTATTTTATTTGATTGTTTTAGGGGTAAATACAGAAAAAAAATAAACACAAACGTTTACGTCCCATCTGATAACTACAATGAATTAGAAAATTTAATCATCAAATCTGACCCAAAGCATGTGAGCCTTAATATTGCCCTTAAAAAGCTTGAGGAAAAGAAAGAGCTTGCTCTAGAGGGCTATACAGAAGAAAAATGGACTAATAAAGAGCTAGAAAATTTTCTCAAATCAGGTATAGAGTTGTATTCTCTAGACGAATACGTTATGAATCAGTTTGGTGAGGCTAAAAGCAAAATAACTAGCAAGGACTACATAAATGTGGTAAAAGTCTTTAAAAAACATCTATATAAGAATGCCAGTATACAATTTGAAGAATTACTAGATATAGAGCTCCTTTTAAAATTTAAAGTCAATGCACTAAAAAATGGACTGAAACAAAGCTCTATTAACTCATACGTAAAAAAATTAAAAGTAATAATGAATAATGCCTATAGAGACGGGTACATTAATGAAAGATTTAATATTCCTGAAAGCATTATTGAAGAAGTGATTCCAGATAAAAAAGAAATTATAACATATAAGGAGATAGAAGAGGGGATAAGTAAAATTGAAAATATTTATCAGGCACAATCAATAGCTCTTTTCTTATTAATGCTTTCCTGTAAGGGGATGTATCCAGCAGATGTAATGAATTATAAAAAAATAGAAAAAACTGACCCTGGCGAATTATTAATTAACAATTTATTTGAAAATGACTCGGCATATATAAAATTTAAAAAATCTAAAAAAAGCGAAAAGTATAAATATGTCAGAGTAAATCTTGCAATAAAGAAATTAGTTACGCTATTAAAAATTACATTCCATATGACTCATTACAAGAAATATTCAGATATTCTTGCGCCATATAATGATCCATATCACATTTTTGCAATTGATATTAATAACAACAACAACACATATAAGAATATTTGGAATTTTTATCAGAAAATGATTAAATCAACTATTAATTATTCATTTACCTCAGCAAGAGATTCATTTAATATAATCCTAGAAGAACAAGAAATGACAAATCAAACAAGGGATATATTAACTGGTGATATTTCGGAAAAAGAATTAACACAAATCAATAGCCTAAAACTAATAGATGCTAAGGAGAAAATGAGAGACATAGAAGATCGTATTAACAGAGAATTCAGGCTAATTGATCTAGTTGAAATATTAACAAATAAATTAAAATTAATTGGAAATAATTTTGAGTATCTGGCGTTAGAAAAGTGGGAAACTCCAAAAGAATTTATTGCATCAATTAATAAATTCAACTAAATTTAAATTGAATAAAATACAATGAATAAAATCCTCAGCATATTATTTATTTTCTTCTTATCCTTTGGTTTAAACGCTCAGGAAATAGAAATAGATTCTTTAAAAGTTGAGGGATGGAAAAAATCAGGAATCACAAGCTTTATTGTTAATCAAACAGCTTTTAGTAATTGGATTTCTGGTGGAGAGAATAGTGTAGCAGCTACATTAACTGTAGACTATAATGTTAACTACTATAAAAACGGATGGTCATGGGACACAAAAATGATAGGATCATTTGGAATAAATAAAAATAGTGATAGCAAATATTTTAAAAAGATCGATGATAGAATTGAAATTAATTCATTAATAGGGAAGAAGTTTATAGAGAAATTTAGTTTTTCTAGTTTTTTAAATTTTAAAACTCAATTTGCAAAAGGGTATAAATATTCTAATCCATCCGATGATGTTGAAATTAAAGAAGAAACAACAAGATTTTTGTCTCCAGCATACCTACAGCTTGGTGTAGGGGTCTATTGGAAAGAAGATAACTCATTATGGGTTAATATGGCTCCTATAACGGGGAGGCTAATTCTTGCAAGCAAAAAATTTACTGACAATCTAGCTGAAGGAGAAGAGTATTTTGGAGTGCCACAAGGTGAAATATCTAGGTTTGAACTAGGGGCATCGCTAAGTGCATATTACAAATTTGAGGTAGTTGAAAATGTACAGCTTGAGCAACGAATCAATCTGTATTCGGATTATCTAGAAACCCCAGAAAATATTGATGTGGATTATACAATTTCTGCATTTATGAAAGTCAACGATTATCTCTCAACTAACCTTATCATACAGCTCCTATATGATGATAACGCCATAAAAAGAATTCAACTAAGGGAAGTATTTGGGCTATCTATCAATCTAAACTTGTTAGAATTGCCTACATTTAAATAGCCTATCTATTTTTCATTTTTGCTAGCATTCTTAAGATTTCCAAATAAAGCCATACTAGTGTAATTAATAATCCAAAGGTGCCATACCATTCCATGTATTTTGGAGCCCCTTTTTCGGCGCCTTCCTCAATAAAATCAAAATCAATTACTAAATTAAGTGAAGCGATAACAACCACTCCAAGACTAAATAGAATACTAGTAGTAGAAGAGTTATTAATGTTTAAAACCGAAATCCCTGTTCCAAAAAAACTCATTATAACATCTACTATATATATTAAGAGAATCCCCCCGGTAGCAGCAAATACGCCAAGCTTAAAATTCTCTGTAGCTTTTATAATCTTAGCTCTATATGCAAAGAGTAAAGACAACAATATGCATACTGTTAATGATATAGCTTGCAAAACAATTCCATCGCCATATGTCATTTCATAATAAAATGAAATTC
>SGZI01000005.1 GCA_004213965.1 Flavobacteriales bacterium | reverse complement strand
CAATAATAAAATTAGGATCTAAAGAAAAATTATTATCTAAAATAAAGCCAAGCTCGTATCCAACAAAAAACCCATTAATAAGGTTGAATATAAAAGCGCTACAAACAATTACAACTGGTATTTTTTTCCCTTTTGTATTTAATTTAAATGGGAAAACAACTGCTCTGTAGAAATAATGAAAGCACCATAAAAACAAAATAAAAATAATATATACATCTATTTCTGTTGTCCCTAGCACAACCAAAACAGGCATTACAATTAATGCAGGTAATTCCATCCAAAACCATCCCCAATTATTGTCTATAGACCATCCCCATTTATTGTTTTGATGTCTTCCGTATGGAGCAATAGTTTTAGAAAAAATTAAATATAAAAATGTTAATGCTCCAAATAAAATCCAAAATGCAAGAAAATTATAATATAAATCCATTAAAAAGAAAGAATATTAAATAGCTTATAAATGTCATTTCCGTTGGCATAAAGAACAAGAGTCAATAGAAGAATTAATCCCATAATTGAAACATACTCCATAAATTTATCAGAAGGCTTTCTGCCAGAAATCATTTCATATATTAAAAACATTGCATGGCCTCCATCCAACATTGGTATTGGGAGTACATTTAAAACCCCTAGCATTATAGATAAAAAAGCTGTAGTGGTCCAAAAAGCTTGCCAGTCCCAAGTTCCTGGGAATATGTTTCCTATTGCCAAAAATCCTCCTAATCCTTTATATGCTCCAGTGCTAGGATTAAAAATTGCTACTATTTGATCTAAATAGGAATCAAAAAAGGAAATAAAATTTTGAGTTCCTTTAATTAAACTTTCTGAAAATGAATACGATTTATTTTCAATTTGAACATATCCAAGATCATTCATGTTTTTAATTGATGCTCTATAATTATTTATACCTAATGTTCCGCTAGCATCTACATTTAAAACCTTAGTATAGGTTACATTGTCTCTTGCAATTTCAACATCAACCGTTCGATTCGTATTTTCATTTAATATTTGAATTACCTGATCTACATATTTAGTTTCTTTACCATTGACTGAGGCAATCCTATCTCCCTGCTGTAAATCATAGTTCTTATTTAATGAAGTATCTGAAACAACTTGAATAATATAAGGCCTTCTTAATTCAAAAGTTGTTTGAATATTGCTAGAGGATAATTGTCCAAGAAAATCAATAGGTATACTTAATTCAATATACTCACCATCTCTGTCAACAGTATATGTTTCTGCTGCAATTATAGATTTTCTTAAATCAGTATAAGAGGCAATTTCTTTTCCATCTACTGCAATAATGTTATCCCCTGTTTGAAATCCGATATCTTTCAAAATAGGACTTTCTATTAAAAATCCATCCTTAATAGAGTCTAATGGAATTTCCGTTGTACCATAGTTATAAGCCAGCCCAATAAAAATTATAAGAGATAAAATAAAATTAACTATAACTCCTCCAAGCATAATTATTAAACGCTGCCATCCTGGTTTTGATCTAAACTCCCATGGCTGTGGGTCCTTTGCCATTTGCTCAGTGTCCATACTCTCATCAATCATACCAGCAATTTTTACGTATCCACCAAGAGGAAGCCAGCCAATACCATATACAGTCTCTCCAATTTTTTTCTTAAAAAGTGAATACTTAATATCAAAAAACAAATAAAATTTTTCAACTCTTGTCTTAAATAATTTTGCAGGGATATAATGCCCTAATTCATGTAACACAATGATTAATGAAAGGCTTAAAATAAATTGAGATATCTTAACAATAATTTCCATATTAACAAATAGAATTAATTGAGGGCAAAAATAAATTAATAATGGTTAATTAAAAAAATATGAGACAATATTATTTAATTAAAAGAGGCTTAAATATAAGTCCTTGATCAGAATATAATTTTATAAAATATTGGCCAGAACTAAATTCTCCTACATCTATATATTCACTATAGCCAGTATGAATGATGTGTTGTCCTGATGTATTATAAATATCAATAAATTCTATAATTAAATTTTCTGGTTTAATTATTTTAAATTTATTAGTAGTAGGTGTTGGGAAAACAAAAACTTCATTTTGCATATCAACAGAAACTAATGACAGAGTTACTTCATTATTCTTTGAAATGATATCATAATAAGGATCAAATTCTATGTCAGATACCTCAAATAAAACAGTTTGATAAAATTCTTGACCATTATAAGTGTTATCCAATGTTATTGTTGAATTTTCTCCATTTATTCCAATTAATTTTAACTTGACTTTAGACTCAAAAAAGTCTACCGATTCATGGCTTTGTGTTTGGTTAGTTACAATCCTAACTAAATTTTCGCTTGGCTGACTCCATTCAATATTATAGGTGGGATAGCCCTCCCCATAAAGCCAATCATTGAAAAATTCTGTTAAATCTGTTTGAGAAGTTTGCTCAATAGAGTCTATAAATTCATCCGATGTAGCATAGCCATAAGAAAAATCTGGGTCTGCTAAATAATTTTGAAGACTCTCAAAAAATAATGTATCATCTAGCTCCTTTCGAAGCATATGTAATACAAGCGCCCCCTTACTATAGGAAAGTCTGCCGTTAAAAATTCTAGAACTAGTTGGTTCATCCTCATTAATATACACTGATCCATCAGGCTGGCTTGTAATTGAATTAATTCTATTCTGTTTCCAAGTATTAAAATCTTGAGCGCCATCAAAACTTTCTATTACTAATCCTGATAAATATGTTGCAAACCCTTCGTTTAGCCAAATATCATTCCAGGCTCCACAAGTAATCTTGTTGCCAAACCATTGATGGGCTAACTCATGTGCTATTAACCCTCGACTAAATCCGCCCATGAACGAAACTGTTGTGTGTTCCATTCCTCCTCCCCAGCCAAATTGTGCATGTCCATACTTTTCATCTGAAAATGGATATTCCTCAAAAATATTAGTAAAAAAATTCATAATATCTACTGTTACAAGAGTACTTTCATTTGCAGAATCATAACTTTCAGGATACACATAATTAACAATTTCAAATGGAGAGCCGTTGTTCTCTACTTCATGATTATAGGTTAAATAATTAGTTACTGAAATCGCTATAAGATAAGCTGGAATAGGATATCGATGTTTAAAATGAGTTGTTTTATTTTGATCAATAGTAATTTGACTAATTTCTAGGCCATTTGAAACAGCAATATTTTCCTGATTATTAGAATTGAATTTAGGGGTAGTAATAAAAACATCTATTGAATCAATTTTGTCATTAAGATCTTGCTTGCACGGCCACCAACCCTTAGCTCCATATGGTTCTGACAAGGTCCATATAATAGGCGCCCCATCGTGATAATCTTGTTCGTATGATCCAAACCCAGAGCTTATTGGATTCCCAGAATAAATAACCTTTAAAGAATCTTTAACTCCAGCTAATTGAGTTTGTAATAAATCAATAATTAATTCATCATCAGAATTTTGTGTAAAATCTAAAGAGGCTCCTGAATATAAATGATATACTCCAGAAACTTGCATATTGTCTGTTAGGTCAAACACAATTTGTGACATATCCTCATTTGAAACATAATGAGAAGTAATTTCTCCTTCTATATAAGAACTTGATGGATCTAACTCAAATTCTAATTTATGGTATTTTAAATCATAGTTAGCTGTACTCATACTAGCCTTAAAATCAATTTTTTTTTCTGCAATACTTGATTCAAAAGCAACTATATCATTTAGTTCCTCATTGTAATTTTGAGCAATAAATAAAATTGGGAATAAAAAAAAGAATAAAGCAATTGATCTCATATTATTTAAAAAAATTTGAAAGTAAAATTAGTAATTAAATAACGAATCTATCGTATTTTTGATATTAAACAATATTGAATCTGATGAAACTTTTTAGAAAAAGAGATTTAATAACAACAGCTGGTTTTTTGATTTTTGCAATCATTGCTGTTAGTATTTTTTATTCTATACTAAAACCTAAGCCAAGCCTTCCTATATACCAGCCTGCAGAAGTAAATGCAAAATTAGTAGACACTTCAATAGTACATAAAATAAAATACCACACTATTTCAGATTTTAATCTAATAAATCAAAATGGGGATACTATTACTCAAGATTTCTACAATGATAAAATATATGTCGCCGATTTTTTCTTTACGACTTGTCAATCAATATGCCCTATAATGACAAAAAACATGAAAGAGATCCAAGAGAAATTAATTAATGATAAGGAAATTCTATTGCTCTCCCATTCAGTAACTCCAGAAATAGACTCTGTAGGGCAATTAAAAAAATATGCAATTGCTAATGAGATTAATGACCATAAGTGGAACTTGGTCACAGGTGATAAAAAACAAATTTATACCCTCGCTAGAAAATCATATTTAGCAGTTGAAGATAGTCCATTAGGAGATTATGATATGATTCATACAGAAAATTTTATGCTAATTGATAAAAAGAAACAAATTAGAGGGTTCTATGATGGGACTCTAGATGCAGAAATAACCAGACTTCTAGAAGACATCGAAATATTAAAAAAACTCGATTAAGAAATCTATTTTTCTTACTTTTAGCTCCTTAAAATGATTCTAAATAACATCTATGCAAACAGTTGCTGATTTAAAAAAAGGTGATAAAGCTATTATTAAAGATGTTTCTGATAGCAGTATTCCTATAAAACTATTAGAGATGGGGTGTTTGCCAGGAAATGAAATTGAAATTATACAGCTAGCACCATTTTTAGGGCCAATGTACATAAACATTAATGGGAGTCATTTGGCAATAAGAAAAGAAACTGCGAAACTAATACTAATTGAGATCCCTAAATTATAATGAGTAAGCAAATTAAAGTAGCGCTTATTGGAAATCCAAATACTGGGAAAACCTCTATATTTAATTCATTAACTGGATTAAATCAAAAAATTGCAAATTATCCAGGGGTAACTGTCGATAAAAAAGAAGGTATCTGCAAGCTTGACAGAGGAGTTAAAGCACACATATATGATCTTCCAGGAACTTATAGCTTAAATGCTTCATCAATGGATGAAAATATTGTAGTTGAACTATTATTAAACAAGAATAATAAGGACTTTCCAGATCTAGCAATAATAGTTAGTGATGTAGAAAATTTGAAAAGGAATCTAGTTCTTTTTACACAAGTAAAAGATCTAAAAATCCCAACCATATTAGCAGTAAATATGTCAGACAGGATGAAGTATAAGGGGATCGAATTAGACATCCCTATTCTTGAAAAGAGTTTAGACACAAAAATTATTCTAACAACAAACAGATCGTCAGATTGGACAGATAAATTAAAAAATATAATTAGCAATTATACTGAGTTATCATCAACTAATTTTATGAATCTTGATATTATTGATTCCAATTATTTTCAAAATCTGCAAAAGACTTTTCCTAATCAAGAGCTGTATAAGCTATGGGTAGTCATATGTCAAGATGCTAACTTTACAAATATTGATAAGAAGTTCTTAGAAAGTAAAAATTTTGAGACTAAAACATTGTCAGAATTAAAAAGACTTCAACAAAAAGAGACTATAAAAAGATACCAGCTTATAAATAATATATTAAGGACTGGTCAAAAAATTGATCAATCAAAAGCTGTAGGATTTGGCGCATCATTAGATAAATTGCTTACTCATAAAGTATTTGGATATTTTATCTTCTTTTTAATACTTCTAGGAATTTTTCAAGTAATCTATGAATGGGCTACAGTGCCAATGGATTTTATTGATGCCTCTTTTGCCCAAATGGCTGAGTGGGTAAAAATTAATTTACCAAATGGTGCCATGACAAATTTGCTTGCTGATGGAATAATAACTGGAATTGGTGGGATTGTAATATTCATTCCACAAATTGCCTTTCTATTTATGTTTATTTCTATTCTTGAAGAGAGTGGTTATATGAGTAGAGTTGTCTTTTTAATGGATAAAATTATGCAAAAATTTGGGTTAAGTGGCAAAAGTGTTGTCCCATTAATTTCTGGAGTAGCATGTGCTATACCTGCAATTATGGCAACTCGGAATATTGAAAGCTGGAAAGAAAGATTAATTACTATTCTAGTTACTCCATTTATGACATGTGCCGCTAGACTCCCAGTCTATTTAATTATCGTTGCTTTAGTAATCCCTGATGAAACGATTTTTGGATTCAATTACCAAGCCATAGCTCTAATGTCATTATATATAATTGGTTTTTTAGCTGCAGTAGGGTCGGCATATATATTAAATAGCG
Organism: Flavobacteriales bacterium; assembly: GCA_004213965.1. Classification (GTDB taxonomy): domain Bacteria; phylum Bacteroidota; class Bacteroidia; order Flavobacteriales; family Flavobacteriaceae. Next base: position 30,187 of record SGZI01000005.1, on the reverse strand, counting down.
TATTAAATATTAGATCTAGATCTGTTCTTGTAATGGAAATGCCTAATTATAAAATTCCATTAATAAAAGATGTATTATATACTATAGTAGAAAAAACTAAAACATTTATTGTAGAAGCAGGTAAAATTATTCTTGCAATATCTGTCATTTTATGGTTTTTAGCAACTAATGGTATTGGAGATAGATTTGATAATCCTCAAGATTATGTGACTCAAGATATAGAGTTAATATCAGAAAATGACTTACAATCAGAAATTGCTTCAATAAAACTAGAAAATTCATTTATAGGTAATATTGGGAAAACTATTGAGCCAATATTTAAGCCCTTAGGTTATGATTGGAAAATTGGAATAGGCCTGATTACATCATTTGCTGCAAGAGAAGTTTTTGTAGGGACATTGGCTGTAATTTATAATGTAGAAAGCTATAATGATTCTGAAGAAAAACGGCTGGAGTTAAAAAAGATTATGCTCCGGGAAACTGATGCAAATGGAAATAAGATTTTTACGCTAGCTTCTGGGATCTCATTGCTTCTTTTTTATGCATTTGCAATGCAATGTATGAGCACATTAGCTATTGTAAGGACGGAAACAAATTCTTGGAAATGGCCTGCATTGCAGTTTATTATAATGACATTAATTGCATATATTGTATCGCTTATTGCTTATCAAATACTTAGCTAAATGGAGTTTAATTTGCAAAATATTCTAGTACTTATATCTACATGTCTAGCCATAATATATTTGTGGAAAAAATTCAATCCTAAAAACACCAAGAATAATTGCAGTGATAAAGATTGTGGCTGTCATTAACCTAAAGCAACGTCAAGACACATCATTACAATAAATCCAGCAACTAATCCCATAGTTGCTATATCTGTATTTCCTCCTCTTTGACTTTCAGGGATTACCTCTTCTACAACAATAAAGATCATTGCTCCTGCTGCAAAGGCCAATGCATATGGCAAAATTGGTAGTACGCTCATTACAATAGCTGCTCCAATTACTGCAAATATTGGCTCAACAATTGCAGACAATTGTCCCCATTGCCATGATTTCATTTTGCTAACACCCATTCTTCTTAAAGGCATTGATACAGCAAATCCTTCAGGAAAATTTTGTATTCCTATTCCTAATCCTAATGCTACAGCAGAGCCTAAAGTAAATACTGATGTCCCGTCCATTCCTAATAAATCGGGAGATGCTAATGCTCCAAAAGCTACACCAACAGCTAGGCCCTCAGGAATATTGTGAATTGCTATTGCTAAAACAAGTAGCATAGTTTTTTTAAGATCTGTTTTAGGACCCTCTGCCTCATGCACTTCTCCAAAAATATGTAAATGAGGAATAGTTTTATCTAAAATATAAAGGAATAGCGCCCCAGAAAAAAATCCTACAGCTGGTGGAAACCATACTGGGATGGAACTTAGGCCCAATTCATTTTGTAATTCGACATAGGCTATTGCTGGAGATAAAAGCGACCAAAAACTTGCAGCAATCATAACTCCACCAGTAAAACCTAAAGCCATATCTAATAGTTTTCTATTAGATGATTTAAAGAAAAAAACAAGCCCTGCTCCAAGAGCGGTAAGAATCCATGTAAACAAGCCCGCATATAATGCTTGCATAATTGGGCTAGATTCATTTTGAAAAAACTCTAATATATATTCCATAATTTCTTTATTGCAGCGAAAATAAGAAAAATTTATATTATTAGTGTTGATTTTTTATCTTTACATTAAATTTAAAATTTTAATATATGTATCCTGAAAATATAGTAATTCCTATGAAAAAAGAGCTCACAGATGTTGGGTTTAAAGACTTAGTTAGTTCTGATGATGTAAAGGATATTTTGTCCAAGAATGAAACAACATTAATAGTTGTTAATTCCGTTTGCGGATGTGCTGCTGCCAATGCAAGACCTGGGGCTATTGAAAGTTTAAATAATAAAAAGTCCCCTACTAATATAGGAACTGTATTTGCTGGGGTAGATAAAGAGGCTACGGATGCTGCTAGGGGGAATATGATCCCTTTTCCGCCAAGCTCACCTTGTATCGCTTTATTTAAAAATGGTGAATTAGTACATATGCTTGAGCGTCATCATATTGAAGGAAGGCCTGCAGAATTAATTGCTGAAAATTTAAAAAATGCCTATAACGAATATTGTTAGTTGTAGTACATTAATTTATCTAAATTAATTTTTTGTTTTACCTCGCTAAGGTTAATAACCATTACCTTTTTAATTTGATTTGGCCTCCCGTAGTTCTTATATACAGTATATTTTAAATAAGTTGGGTTGTCCTGATTTTCAATAGTGAAATTTTCAATATTAATAAGCCATTCTCCTTTGTCTGAATCATCTATAATAAATTCCTCAGTATTATAACCATACTGAATTTCATCTATCATATTATCTCTACTATCAATAACTGTATGAGACCAATTAAAATATTTATTCTTAGGATTAACAAACTGAACATTAAATTCAATATTTGGATCAGTCCAATCAAATACAATTCTATAATCATATCCAAAACTATTCCAAATATATTCTGGGAATAAACCCTTTAAATTGTTCACAGGAAATTTAGATAGATATGCCTTGCTTTTATTATTAAAGTACATCTCTGCTGCTTCATTGGCAATAGTTTCCTCCAAGCCTAACATATCAACAGCTGAAATAGATTTATTTAGCATTTTTGAATATAGTTCTGTTGCCATAGGAAAGTCTTGAAGCTCCTTATAAATCAATGCCAAATCTCTATATGACTGTTCATCGTTTGGTCTTATTTTCATTAAGTATTGGTATACAATTTTTGCATCTTCTAATTTTCCTATTTCTTCCATTTTAAATGCCAGTGCTTTTAATGCCTTAGGGTTGTTTTTAGCTAGTGGAGCTAGAGCGGTAAGAATAGAATATGCAAAATTTTTATTCCATTTAGAAAAGTAGTTATAGCACTCAAAATAGTATGGTATTGAAAGCGTATTAACATATGTTTTTTGATTATTAAAGATTTTTTTAGCCTCAATAAAACTCTTTGACGCTTTTAGTTCATTAATATAATATGAATCTATAGAATCCTTAACTATCCCTGGCAATTCTTCTGTGTAATCATTTCCTTTGACTAATGCAGAATCAACAATTTCTGCAGATCCTCTTGCTAAAACATTCATTTTAATAATAAATACGCCTCCTCTTCCTTCACTTCCATATTTGTTTGTTGCTCCCAAGGACCTTAAAAGAGTTATACTTTCAATTTGTTGAGGGTCTAAGAAATCTGGGGTTTCAGTATATATCATTCCGTCTACATCAAAAATTGCACTAGCCGAATTATTAATTGACAAGCTTCCTCCTCTTACATAAATTCTCTGTTTGTTCCCTGTGGAAGACATGTCCTGATTAGATCCTACTTGAACTCCAGCAAATTTTCCTTTAATAACATCAACAATTGAAATAGCTGCAGGAGAAATGTCTTTAGAGGTTAAAGTTGAGGCAGAAAAGCCCATTGCATCTTTATTCTTTTTCCCATATCCAGTATCTACTTTATTATCGCTTTTTTTTGCAGAATTTAATACTACTTCATCTAATATTTCTGCGCTAGTTTTTAAAAGCACGTACACATCATCTAAATCTTCAATAAAGATTTGTTTTTCATCCATTCCCAAATAATTTACTATAAGTATATCATTAAGTTTTGCCTTAATACTAAAATATCCCTCAAAGTCAGATTTAGATTCTATAAGTGTATTTTTAATTCTAACGGTTGCCCCCTGAATAGGGCCTGAAACACTAAAGACTTTGCCAAATAAAAACTCTGTATTATCATCTAGGTAAAATTCAGTGTCCCAGTTATTACTAGAGTCATCATTTTTTAAGTAAAACTTATTTGTATTTCGTAAGAATTTGTATAATTGATCAGCTGTTACTTGTAATGGCATATAGCCGTTTGCCTTAATTAGAAAAAGATCTTGATCATCAATTAAGTCTTCACTATATGTTAATTTAAATTTTCCTTCTTTATCGCTTAATGCAGCAATATTATTTTCAGTAAAACTTATCTCACTAAATGGTATTGGGTCCTGAGTTTCATAGTCTAATACATAGGCGTCAATAGTAATTTGATATTGAGCAAAAATAAAATTGGAGATTAAAAAAAATATAAAAACAAAGATCCTCAACACTAAATATTTTTTTTTATTACAATGCAAATATGATAAATTGTTTTGGAAGAAAAGTTAAAAAAACTCTAATATTTAGTTAAAATTTGGCTTTCTTTTTTCTAAAAAAGCTGTAGTACCTTCAACAAAGTCTCTAGTTTGAAAACAATTACTAAACTCTCTCCTCTCGACTTCATATCCATTAACTCCGTCTTTATAATTAGCATTTATAGCCACAATACTAGAGCTAATAGCCATGGGAGAATTTTTTAATATTTTCATAGCTATTTTTATTGAAGTTTCCATTAATTCTTCTTTTGAAACAACATGATTAACTAAACCAAGTGATAATGCATTATTTGCATCAATCATCCCTCCAGTCATTATTAATTCCATGGCTTTGCCTTTACCAATTAATTGGGGTAATCTCTGAGTCCCTCCATAACCTGGGATAACACCAAGAGACACCTCGGGCAATCCCATTTTAGCATTATCACTTGCAAGTCTCATATGACAAGACATGGCTAACTCTAAACCGCCGCCCAATGCAAAACCATTAATGGCTGCGACAACTGGTTTAGATAAATTTTCTATAAAATCACATAAATTTTGATGTCCATTCAATGATAAATCATATCCTTTTTCTTTTTCAAAATTTGCAAATTCACTTATATCAGCTCCAGCAATAAAAGCTTTATCACCAGCTCCAGTAATAATAACAACCCGTATATTATTATCTTTTTCTGCTGTTGACAATGCATGATTTATTTCTGAAATTGTTTCTATATTCAGAGCATTTAGTTTCTTTGGTCTATTAATTATAATAGTTGCAATGAAATTTTTCGATTCTAGAATAATATTATTATAATTCATTTTATTTTATTTTTTTTGGAAAAACCATTTTAAAAATAGTTCCTTGATTTTCTTTTGTTTTAAATGTGATTGATCCATTATATGCCAACATAATACTTTGTATCATTGATAATCCCAGTCCCATACCGCTCGACTTTGTTGTAAAACTCGGTTCAAATATTTTATTTCTATTTTTCTCTGAAATGCCATTTCCATTATCCTCAATATTAATTACAACATTTCTTTTAGTAGAGGCAACACTTATTTTTATAATAGGACTTCTATTTTCAGGAATTGCCTGAATGGCATTGTTAATTAAGTTTGTTATAACTCTAATCAATTGAGTTCTGTCAAATAAAGTTAAAATCTCTTTTTCTTCTACACTATATTCTATATAGTCTTTATTAAATATGTCTAAAGCAATTTGAACTACCTCAGTTACATTTAATAATTCCTTTTTTTGCTCTGGCATATTTGCAAAATCTGAAAATGCTGTAGCAATTGAGCTCATAGTGTCTATCTGCTCTATTAACGAATTGCTAAAATCCTTTAATTTCGTTTTATCTAGTTTATCATCAGAACTATAGTTTTTTTGAAATGATTGGATACTAAGTCTCATTGGAGTTAGAGGATTCTTTATTTCATGTGCTACTTGTTTTGCCATTTCTCTCCAAGCTGTTTCTCTTTCACTCTTAGCTAATTTAACGGCGCTCTCTTCAAGATCATCAATCATTGTGTTATAAGAATCAATTAATATAGATACTTCCTTTGGTGTTCTATCGATATCTATTTTTGCGTTCTGTTTATTAAGTGTAGTTGCTTTAATTTTTTGACTTATTCTAGTTAATGATTTAGTAATATAATTTGACAGAAAATACGCTAAAACAAAAGCAATAAGAAGCATATTTACATATACTATACCTAAATTCATTAAGAATGCTTTTAATTCTTTTTTGCTTAAAGAATCGTCCATAAAATAAGGCATATGCATAATTCCAACTGGTTGGTTCTTGCTATATATTAAATTATATGATGATTTGCTATATTTAGATTCATCATTGTTTTCCACATATCTTGTGTTGTTTCCTTGTTTGAAAAACAATAAAATTTCAGGTGATAAAATTATGTCATTCATTGCTAATTTAGAATCTAATGAAGTTTTCAATAACTGTCCTTGTAGACTATAAATCTCAAAAGGTATTTCATGAATATCAGTAATTTCATTGATTTTATCCTGTGGAAGATTTATTAAATTGTCAATCATTGCTTCTTCAATAAAATAATTAAGATTTAAGATTAAATGACTTTCTTTTCTTTCTAATCTTTCTTCATGATAATCTCTAGACTGTTTGTTAAATTGAAGAATTGTCACTGCTGCAATTAAAATTGATGCAACAACTACCAGTAATATCATGTAATAAAATATTCTAGAGCTTAATGAGGTTTTATTATTATTAAATATTTTCAAATTAATTTTAACTAAATTGCACGACAAAATTACTAATAAATAAACACATCAATAATCATGCAAAAAATTCTAAAGTGGACTTTAATAACTTTTTCTATAATAATAGCGCTTATCTACGCATTTGACATAGACTATATATTAAAAGGCATAAGGGTAACATATCTTACTGGAAATACTACAGCTTTTTTATCCGATCACGAATATTTTGATAACAGGGTTATTGAGCCGTCTGCTGTAGCTCAACCATGGGCAATACATGAAGATTATAATACTATAGAAGCAACTGCAATGCTAGATTCAATTAATCAAGAAAGAGAAACAAAAGCTTTTTTAGTAATTAAAAATGACAGTATAATTTATGAGAAATACTTTGATGGTTATAATGAAAGCTCAAAATCAAATTCCTTTTCTATGGCAAAAAGTATTGTGGTAACCCTGCTTGGAAAAGCAATAATGGATGGAGATATTAAAGGTCTTGATCAGCCTGTTAGTGATTTTTTTGAAGAATATAAAACTGGTTTTGGAGCATCATTAACTGTAGGAAATTTAGCATCAATGTCTTCTGGAATGAAATGGAACGAGAAATATTATAGCATAATTAATATTACTACTGAAAGCTATTTTTCAGATGATCTAAGAGCATTAATATTAAATCAAGACATAATAAAAACACCTGGAGATAAATTTAGATATTCCAGTGGCGATACACAACTGCTAGGCATGATTATTGAAAAGGCAACAAATAGCACTATTACTGATTATGCAACAAATAATTTTACCGTTCCTATGGGATTTGAGAGTCAAGCATTATGGCAATTAGATAGCGAAGAAAGCGGAATGGAAAAAGTATATTGTTGTTTTGCTAGCAACGCTAAGGATTTTGCAAGGTTTGGAAAATTATATAAAAATCATGGGAAATGGAATAGCCAAGTGCTACTAGATTCAACATTTATTCAAAAAGCAATTAATCCAGTTTTTGAGAAAAGCCCATACTATGGGTATGGGTGGTGGTTATATGAGTTTGAAAATAAAAAAGTATACTCAATGCGTGGACATCGGGGTCAGTTTGTCATTGTAATTCCTGAAGATGATTTAATTATTGTAAGACTAGGCGATTATGTAACAAGGGGAGAAGGAGATGAGTTTAAAGGAGATTTTTATAACTACATAGCTGAGACATATAAAATGTTAAATTAAATTTGAAAAATAACAGTTTACTTACTGTAAAAAAACTGGAGGTTTGTTTAGCAAATTCTCTAAAAAGCAGCACCCTATTAAATAATATTTCATTTCAAATTTCAAAAAATCAAATTGTCGGATTGGTTGGAGAATCCGGTAGTGGGAAATCACTTACGGCTCTTTCTATTTTAAATCTTCTTAACAATAAAACATACAGTTCTTCTGGGGAAATTCTATTTAACAATAAAAACATATTAGAATTAAGCTTAAATGAACTTCAAAAAATAAGAGGCAATGATATCTCAATGATCTTTCAAGAGCCAATGAGTGCGCTAAATCCAACCATGAATATTGGAGATCAATTAATTGAAATTTGCAAAAGACATCTAGATTTAAATGATGGTGAAATAATAAAAAAAATCAATCTATTAATTGAAAAGGTAAGACTAGATGATATAAAAAATTTATTAAAAAAATATCCTCATGAAATATCTGGAGGGCAAAAACAAAGAGTGATGATTGCAATGTCTCTTTTATGTAATCCTTCATTACTAATTGCAGATGAGCCTACTACTGCTCTTGATGTAACTGTTCAAAAAGAGATTATTCAGCTCATAAAAGATTTACAAAAAAGTGAAAATTTAAGTGTTCTTTTTATATCACATGATTTGGCTCTAGTTAGAAAATTAGCTGATAAAATCATAATAATCAAAGAAGGAAGTATTGTTGAGGAGGGTAGTGCTAATAATTTATTTGAAAAAGCTAAGGCCCCATACACAAAAGCATTATTCTCAGTTAGACCATCAAAAAAAATTAGACTAGAAGAACTTCCTACAATTGAAAAAATGCATAATAATACATTTGAGGCTAAAATCGTTACAGCTAAAAATAGAAAAAAAAGACATGAAAAGATTTATTCAAAACCTCCAATACTGTCAATAACAAATATTAATAAAAGTTATGTTTCAAAATTAGGATTGTTTAGTAAAGAAGATCAATTCAAGGCATTAAAAAAAATAAATTTAGAATTATATGAAGGGGAAACGCTAGGCTTAGTTGGAGAGTCAGGTTGTGGAAAAACTACATTGGCAAAAACAATATTGCAGATTGAAAAATCTGAATCAGGATCTATCATATATAAAGGGACTGAATTAACAAAATTATCTTCTAATGAGTTTAAAAAATTTAGAAGAGACATCCAATTAATTTTTCAAGACCCATACTCATCTTTAAATCCTAAAATAAATGTTTGCGACACTATTATTGAGCCAATAAAATATTATAAAATATTAAACAATAAAAAAGATTTAATAAATAGAGCTTCTGAATTATTAGAAGATGTTGGATTAACTTCTGAATTTCTTAGGAGATATCCACACGAGCTTTCAGGAGGACAAAGGCAAAGAGTAGGAATTGCTAGGGCCATAAGCTTAAATCCTAAAATAATAATATGTGATGAAGCTGTTTCAGCATTAGATGTTTCAGTTCAAGCTCAAGTGCTTAATCTTTTAAATAAATTAAAAACCAAATATAATTTTACGTATATATTTATATCTCATGATTTGTCAATAGTCAAACATATGTGTGATAATATTCTCGTTATGAACAAAGGCCACATAGAAGAGTCAGGGGATCCCGATAAAATATTTGCAAAACCTGAAAAAAAATATACCAAAAAATTAATTAAGGCTATCCCTTAGCTTAAATAATATTAATTACCAATAAATAATACTTAATTTTGTTTTACCTAACATAAATCTTAGTGATGACAAAAATCTGGGAATCTAAAAATTATAAAGATTCTAATATGTTTCGTTTTTTGACTTATGTAAATAAAAAGCATGAGCTTGAGTTAAAAAACTACCAATCACTTCATAAGTGGTCAATTGAAAAATTAGATGATTTTTGGCATGCAATAAGTTTATTTTTTAATATTGATTTTGTCGCTAAACCAATTAAAATTTGTGATGTTAAAACTCCATTTTATAAAACTCAATGGTTTAAAAATAGTACATTAAGCTATAGTGCTCATCTCATAAGACATGCTACACAAGATGGCTCTGCAATTATCTATAAAAATGAATTAAATAAACAAATCACAATTACATGGAATTCACTTCTAGACAGAGCATTAGCTATTAAGCAAGAGCTTATTCTGGGCGGCGTAACTAAAGGAGATGTAGTCGTTGGATATTTGCTTAATCATCCTGACACAATTGCAGCTTTTCTTGCTACCAATTCCTTAGGAGCAATATGGTCATGTTGTTCTCCTGACTTTGGAATTGACAGTATAGTAGATAGATTTGATCAATTAAACCCTAAAGTTCTAATTGCACATAGCTGCTATACATATAATGGAAAAGAATTTAATCAAAAAGATAAAATAAAAGCACTGGAAGACAGGCTTCCTAGTCTTAATTCCAGTATTATTTTCTCAAATAATTTTGAGAAATGGAACTTTGATGTTAAAAATTTTATAGATCTAGATCCATTAGTTGTTCCGTTTAATCACCCTGTTTGGGTATTATTTTCGTCTGGTACAACAGGGAAGCCTAAGGCAATAACACATAGTACTGGTGGAATTCTTGTAGAGCAATACAAATCTTTAGCGCTTCATCAAAACTTATGCATTGGTGAAAGGTTCTTTTGGAATACCACGTCTGGATGGATGATGTGGAACTACGCATTAGGATCTTTGCTTTGTGGAAATATTTTATGTCTTTACGATGGGTCTGCTAATTACCCTGACCTTGGCGCACAATGGCGCTTTGCCAGTGAAGCAAAAATTAATCATTTTGGCAATGGTGCTCCACTTTATATTGAAAGTATGAAGCAAAATATTATTGATGTTAATGAGTCTCAATTAACGAGTCTAAAAACTATTGGCTCTACAGGCTCTCCATTGTCATCAGATGCTTTTTTATGGCTTCAAGAAAAATTGCCTAATTCTCAAATCATTTCACTCAGCGGAGGTACAGACGTATGTTCTGCATTTATAGGGGGGAGTCCTATGCTGCCTGTTTATGCTGGTTATTTACAGTGTAAAATGCTAGGGGCTTCAATAGAGTCATGGAATATAAATCAAGTTTCTATAGAAAATAAAACTGGTGAATTAGTAATAACTCAGCCTATGCCATCTATGCCAATTTATTTTTGGAATGACAAGAATTTTACTCGTTACCACGATTCATATTTTGCAAATAATTCAAATGTGTGGACTCATGGTGATTGGATAAACATTGATCCTAATTGTGGAATATTAATGCAAGGGAGATCTGATGCTACATTAAATCGTAATGGGATTAGAATTGGAACTGCTGAAATATATATGGCATTAGATAAATTAAATATCATAAAAGATTCCTTAATTATTGAGTGTCCAAATCTAAAAGAAGAATCTAATCAGCTTTTGTTATTCATTGTTGTTTCTTCAAAACTAGACGACAGTATAAAAGACCAAATAATCAAACACCTTAAGGAAAAATGTTCTCCTAGACATATTCCAAATCACATAATATCTGTAAAAGAAATTCCATATACAATTAGTGGAAAAAAAATGGAGATTCCTATAAAAAAATTATTTTTAGGACTGCCATTAAAAAAAATTGCAACTCCAGGGGCAATGCGAAATCCAAAAAGCATAGATGCTTTTATAGAGATTAAAAACCAGATGAATTTTTAAATTAGATTATCTAAAAATCTATTTCTAAAATTTCCTGATCAGTATTTTTCCCCGTTCCTAGACTGTCTATAACAAATTTATTACACTCCAATTCAATTGTCATATAATCAGGTTTTTCAAATGCTTCTTGTGATACATTTAATATAGAGTCTTGATAACAACTTTTCATATATAATCCCCATATAGGCAAGGCCATAGTTGCTCCTTGACCATAAGTTATTTCTTCAAAATGTATGGATCTATCTTCAGCTCCAACCCATACTCCTGTAACCAAATTAGGGACCATTCCAATAAACCATCCATCACTTTGATTTTGAGTTGTTCCAGTTTTTCCTGCTATTGGATTTTTAAATTCATAAGGATATCCTGTTACCACATTTTTGTATGCTAAATTATGTTCATCTGAGCCAACGGTTCTCAATCTAGTGCCAGAACCTGAGCGGGTAACTCCCTCTAATAAATTCACTGTTACATATGCTGCTTCTTCACTTAAAACATCTCTTGTCTCTGGCTTATATTCATATAAAACTGTACCATTTTTATCTTCAATTTTCTCTACAAATACAGGCTTCGTATACACCCCCTTATTTGCAAATGTAGAATATGCTGCAACCATTTCGTATACACTTAAATCTGGCGTGCCTAAAGCTATTGAAGGCACAGCAGGGATGCGTTGCTCTATTCCCATATTTTTTGCAAGTTTAACTACAGGTCTAGGACCAATTCTGTCCATTAATCTAGCTGTAATGGTGTTAATAGAATTTGCTAATGCGTTTTTTAATGTTCTTGTTCTTCCATATTTGTCCCCTGAATTTTTAGGGCACCATTGTTCCATATTTCCAAACTTATTTTTTTCTATACAAAATTGGCTGTCTGGAAATGTGTCGCAAGGCGAAAGATGAAGCTGATCAATTGCTGCCGCATATACAAAGGGCTTAAAAGTTGAGCCTGTTTGTCTTTTGCCTTTTTTTGCCATATCATATTGAAAATGTTTATAATTCATCCCTCCAACCCAAGCTTTTATAAATCCATTTGAAGGATCCATTGACATCATTCCTGGTCTTAAAAAGGATTTATAATATTTCATTGAGTCAATTGGTTGCATTATTGTATCAATATCTCCATCCCAAGAAAATACTGTCATCTTTGTTGGTTCAAAAAATGAGGCTTCAATTTCTTCAGGATTTTTTTTCATATCATATCTCATTTTTCTCCACCTTTCAGACCTTTTCATAGAAATTCTTAATAAGGTGTCTACCGCTCCACTAGTTAATTCTCTAAAAGGAGCTATTGAGTCATCTACAACTTCATTTTGTTTAAAAAATTCCTCTTGCAATCTTGGCATATGTTCTGCTACCGCATTTTCTGCATATTCCTGCATACTATAATTAATGGTAGTATAAATTTTAAGTCCATCTGTATTTAAATTATATTTTGACCCATCAGGCTTCCTGTTTTCATTATTATTTATCCACTCTTTCATATATGCTCTTAAATATTCTCTAAAATATGTTGCCAATCCTTCCCTGTGTGATTCTGGAGTATACTTTAATGAGAGAGGCTCTTGTTTAATTGAGTCTTTGACTTCTTCCTCTATATAGCCATATTTAAACATTTGATTTAATACTACATTTCTTCTGTTTTTTACTCCTACAGGATTTCTGTGTGGTCTAGGATTATATAATGAAGAATTCTTTAACATCCCAACAAGTATTGCAGATTCATTAATATTTAAATCAATTGGCTCTTTAGCAAAATATATTCTTGCTGCACTTCTAATTCCATCAGCATTATTATTAAAATCATAGATGTTTAAATATTGTGCTATTATTTCATTTTTTGTGTATTGTTTTTCAAGACGAATAGCAATAATATATTCTTTAATTTTTTGTGAAATTCTAGCAAATGTGTTTTTTGAGCCTTCTCCATGAAATAATTGCTTTGCTAATTGTTGAGATATTGTACTACCTCCTCCATCTCTTCCAAATTTTAATATTGCCCTAAAAGTAGAGATGAGGTCAATGCCTGAATGATTATAAAAACGAATGTCTTCAATTGAAAGCAATGCTTCTACAAGATGTTTAGGCAATTCATCAAATATAACAGGAGTCCTATTGTCATTAAAATAATATTTCCCCAAGGTTTTATTGTCTGAAGAAAACACCTCGCTTGCAAGATTTGTTTTTGGATTTTCTAAGACTTTAAGATCTGGCATTTCTCCTAGACCTCCTATTGATGCATAATAAAATATAGAAGTAATTCCAGAAATAATTAATACAAAAGCCATCCACATAATTAATACGTAAGATCTATATTTTGATTTTCTTTTATCTGAACTTTTGCTCATCATATAATGACTGTATTATTTGTTCTTAATTTCTTCGATACTATACCCAACATCTAAAATCCCTTTGAGAAGTTCTAGACCTTCCGAGCTGTTTATAGACCTCATTGCATGTTTGATTTTAATTTCATATTCTACACCTTCATAAAAAGAAATCATTTCTTTATGCGTTAATTTATTCTCCACAACATTTATTAATTTTTTTCCAATTAAATCACCTTGGCTAGTAGCCATCTGATATTCTAAAGTATCAATAATTAGTTCTTCTTTAGGGTTATTTAAAGTTACGATGAGAAAAAGATTATTAAACATATATTCCTCATCTACTCTCAAATTTATATATGTATTATAACGTAAAGAGGGGTTCTTTATTTGAAAATTAAATTTTATTACGCTATCCTTATGCCATTCCATTGGCAAAGCATTATATTGACTAAAGGAGACTTCATCTTTACATGAGAAACATATTGCAATTATAGCTATTATGAACAGTCTATTGTACATGACTAAATTTTTATTGTTTTAATATACTGTAATATTTTTAGTCCTTCCTTTTTTGAATATATCATTGCTGTTTTTTTGACCTTTTCTTAATTTTTTTTGAAGTTTGTATGGCATTTGTTTTATTTCTAAGCACTTATAAGAACAACAATTGTCCATTTTTTTTTGACATTTTTTGCATTGAATAAACAGTAAATGACAGGCATCATTTGCGCAATTGGTATGGACATCAAAGGGTTCGCCACATTGGTGGCAGCTTGCAATTATTTCATCACTTATTTTTTCAGCCCTTCTATTATCAAAAACAAAATTTTTACCAACAAAATTGTTTTGTAAATTCTCCTCTTTAACTTGACGAATATATTCAATTATTCCTCCTTCAAGTTGATATACATTTTTAAACCCCTTATACTTAAAATACGCACTTGCTTTTTCGCATCTTATTCCTCCTGTACAGTACATCATTATATTTTTATCTTCCTTGTGTGTGCCCAAATCTTTTTCAATAATATCTAATGAATCTCTAAAAGTATCTACGTCTGGTAAAACTGCATTCTTAAAATGTCCTATCTCACTTTCATAATGATTACGCATATCAACAACAATTGAATTATTCTTTTGCATTAAATCATTAAATGCCTTTGCGTTTAAATGAACTCCTTTTTTTGTAACATCAAATAGGTCATCATTCAATCCGTCTGCAAGAATTTTGTCCCTTACTTTTATTGTTAATTTTAAAAAAGATTTATTATCCTGTTCTACAGCAACATTTAATCTAATATCTTTTAAAAAACTTATAGAATTAAGATGATCTTGAAATTTCATAAAGTTCATGCTGGGCAATGAAAGCTGTGCATTTATACCCTCTTTTGCAACATAAATACGACCTAGAGCGTCTAGATTATTCCATACAATAAATAACTGATCTCTAAATTGTTTTGGATCATGAATTTTGGCATATTGATAGAAAGAAAGTGTTGTCCTTTTTTTATTTGAAGCATCTAAAAGTTTTGATCGCTCTTCAGAGCTAAGTTTATTGTACAGTTGCATGCTATACTTATTTATAAAATTAGTTAAGTACAAAAGTAATATTTATTATCTTATAGAAAAAAGTGAATAAACAACTAACTGTAAAATTGTATTCTGAAAAAAGTTATTCTAAATTAGCATTTATTAACTAATAAAAAATGGGATCAGAAAAAGAAAATAAATTAAAGGCACTTAAGCTAACATTAGAAAAGCTAGATAAAACATACGGTAAGGGTACGGTGATGAAAATGGGTGATTCAGCAGATAAAACTGTTGAAGCCACATCTTCTGGTTCTTTTGGGTTAGATATTGCATTAGGTGTTGGAGGATACCCAAAGGGCAGGGTAATTGAAGTGTATGGGCCTGAATCATCAGGGAAAACTACATTAACATTGCATGCAATTGCTGAATGTCAAAAAAAGGGAGGTATTGCTGCCTTTATTGATGCCGAACATGCCTTTGATAGGTTTTATGCAGAAAATCTTGGTGTTGATATTGAAAATCTTATAATTTCTCAGCCAGATCATGGAGAACAAGCTCTAGAAATTACTGATAATCTGATTAGATCTGGAGCAATTGATATGGTAATAATTGATTCTGTTGCTGCTCTTACTCCTAAAAGTGAAATCGAAGGAGAAATGGGTGATTCAAAAATGGGACTACATGCAAGGTTAATGTCTCAAGCACTGAGAAAATTAACTGCATCAATTAGTAAAACAAATTGCACAGTATTCTTTATCAATCAACTACGAGAAAAAATTGGTATTATGTTTGGAAATCCTGAAACAACAACAGGAGGAAATGCTCTTAAATTCTATGCGTCTATAAGAATAGATATTAGACGATCAACTCAAATTAAAAATAGCGATGGCGGTGTAGTCGGTAATCGAACACGTGTAAAAATTGTTAAAAACAAAGTAGCCCCGCCATTTAAATTAGCAGAGTTTGACATAATGTATGGTAAGGGGATATCGAAGGCAGGAGAAATTATAGATCTTGCAGTAAATGCAGAAATAATAAACAAAAGTGGATCTTGGTTTAGTTATGAAGGCACTAAATTAGGTCAAGGAAGAGATGCAGTAAAGACATTGCTGACTGATAATCCCGAATTGATGGAAAAAATTGAAGTCCAAATCAAAGAGTTAATGAACTAGACTTTCTTTAAATCTTCCAGCATAATTTTTCTAACCTTATCGCTTAAGTTTTTCATGTCGTTAATTGTTAGGCCAGTAGTTGAAATAGGTTCGTGAGTCATAACTCTTAATTCTCCTGGGATTCCTTTTGAGGCAGCTAAAAGGCCTCCAAAGCTCCAGGGAAATCTTTTTTTATTGTCTAAAAAAGTACATACAACTATTGGAATTTGATGCTCAATAGCTATACTGAATGCTCCTTGTTTAAATTTGCCAAGCTCCATTTCAGTAGGTGGAACAGTTCCTTCAGGAAATAAACAAACATTTCGTCCTTTGCTAATTTTTTCTTTAGTGCTATTAAAAACTGCTCTCCTGCTTTCTGGACTACTCCTATCAACTAATATCATGGTTTTTCGATATATATATCCGAAAATTGGGATTTTTTCTAACTCTTTTTTCCCAACAAATACCATTGCATGTCTTTTAGCCACTGACACCATTACCATTACATCAATCATGGAAACATGGTTTCCAACAAAAACATATGGCTGAGTTATATCTAAATCCAAAGGTTTGTCAATCTTTATATAAAATCCCATAAAAAATAGGATAAGCTTGGACCAAACCACTCCAAAGAAATAAAAAGGCTTATACCAATTCTTATTTATTGCAACAATGATAAATGCAGGGCACATAACAAAAATTGTCAAAAGCGTGACCAATAGATAAAACCATATATTGTAAACTCCCCAGAAAAAATACTTTAAATATTTCACTAGTTTCAAAACTAACTAAATTATTTTAATAAAAGGTTTAACTTTGTCATAATGGATAAAAACAAGAAAAGAATTTTAACCGGAATTCAAAGTACTGGGACTCCCCACCTTGGTAACATATTAGGCGCTATTATTCCTGCAATTAATATGTCTCAGAAAAAAAATTATGAATCCTATTTATTTATTGCAGATTTACATTCCATTACTCAAATTAAAAACCCTGACATTCTCAAAAAAAACACATATTCTACTGCAGCAGCATGGCTTGCTTTTGGCCTAGATTATACAAGCAGTGTTTTCTATAGACAAAGTGATGTCCCTCAAGTTACTGAACTTGCATGGTATCTTAGTTGCTATTTTCCCTATTCAAGATTAGCTCTTGCTCATAGTTTTAAAGATAAACAGGACAGATTAAAAGATGTTAATTCAGGTCTATTTAACTATCCTATGCTAATGGCTGCAGATATACTTTTATATGATGCTAATCTTGTCCCTGTTGGTAAAGACCAGCTCCAACATCTAGAAATGACAAGAAACGTTGCAAACAGGTTTCATAATGTCAATGGTGAAACATTTATAATTCCTGAAGCAGAACTCAATTCAGAAAATATGTCAATACCAGGTATAGACGGTCAAAAAATGAGTAAAAGCAAAAACAATCTAATAGACATTTTTCTAGATGAGAAAAAATTAAAAAAACAAATTCAAGCCATAAAAACTGATAGCACATCAATTGAACAGCCAAAGGATTGGAAAAACTGTAATTTATTTAATCTTTACAAGCTGATAGCATCTAATGATCAAATAAAAAACTTAAAAGCTAATTATGAAAGAGGGGGGTTTGGTTATGGGCATGCAAAACAAGAATTTTTTGAATTAATTTTAGAAAAGTTTTCAAAAGAAAGATCAGAATTTGATCACTATCTAAACAACCTTGATGTGCTTGATGACATATTAAAAAAGGGGGCAAATAAAGCAAGTGAAACTGCGGAGATGGTATTGGCTAGAGTTCGAAAAAAACTTGGATATAATTAAATATTTGTTTGATTAAATATTTAATTATTTATATATTGAAATATAAATTTTTTAGATGAAGTTTGATAATTATATTAAAGATTTACTGTACAGATATGAGTGTGTTATACTTCCTAATCTAGGAGCTTTTGTTACTAGAAATACTCATTCCATTATTGATGAATCCAGTAATATAATTTACCCTCCCTCAAAAATTATTTCATTTAATGCAAGTATTAAAGAAAATGATGGGCTGCTTGCAAATCATATTGCTATGTGTGAAGATATTTCACATGAAAAGGCAATAGAAAAAATAAATAAAAAAATAATTGTCTATAAAAAATATCTAAATCAGGGAAAAGAATTGAAGTTTAAAAATGTTGGCTCATTATCTTTAAAAGATGGTAGTTATATTTTTATTCCTTCCAATAAAGTAAACTTTTTAAATAGCTCGTTCGGTCTTACTGGTTTTTCAACAAGCAAAATAAATAGAGCAAATGCTAATAAAAATTATAATGTTAATTCCTATGTAAAATATGCAGCTATTCTGGTTATTGCTTTGTTTGTGGGGTCTTTTATTACTAATAATTATTTGGATGAAATCAATCAAGCTAATATGATTTCATATAAAACAGCTGAAAAAGAAATTGAAAATAAAATTCAAAAAGCAACATTTATTATTGATAATCCGCTTCCTGCTATAAAATTAAGGCTAAAAAAACAATATGGTGATTTTCATATTGTTGCAGGATCATTTAGGGTTAAAGAAAACAGCTATACAAAACTAGAGCAACTAAAGACAATTGGATATTTAGATGCTAGAAAAATTGGAAAAAACAATTATGGCCTTTATCAGGTGGCCTATGGAAGTTATGATACAAGAGCAGAGGCTTATAATGCATTAAGTAGGATTAGAAGTGAACATAACATTAATGCATGGTTGCTATATAAGAACGTTGATTAATAATCAGCATTCTCTCAAAATAATATAATGAATATAAAATCTCCTAAAGCATCATTAACAATAATGACTAATTCAGTGTTGCCTGGAGAAACCAATATATTAAATAATTTATTTGGAGGTGAGCTCCTAGCAAGAATGGATAGGGCTGCTAGTATTTCAGCCAGCAGGCATTCTAAACAAATTGTTGTGACTAGTTCTGTAAACCATGTTTCATTTGATCGAGCTATAACACTAGGCAGCACAGTTACAATTCAAGCAAAGGTTTCTAGAGTATTTAACTCTTCAATGGAGGTATATATTGATGTTTGGGTTGATAACCCTGAAGGTCAGCAAATTAAAGCAAATGAGGCTATATATACATTTGTTGCTGTTGACATAAATGGTAAGCCAATTCCTATAGATAAGATAAAGCCCGAGTCAGAAGAAGAACAAAAACGGTATGATGGAGCCCTAAGAAGAAGACAATTGAGTTTAGTTCTAGCAGGGAAAATGAACGCGAAAGATGCTACTGAATTAATGGCGCTTTTCAGCTAAATATTAAAGTTTATAGATCCATGATGATGGGTTTTCGGTAGCTCCATTATTAAAAATACTAAAATTTAAAATAGTCTGTCCTGAAGATTTATTTTTAACCAACTTCCCTATTGCTTGTTTAGTAGATAGTATATCTCCTTTTTTTACAAAGATTTCTGATAGGTTTTTATAAACACTGAAAAAATTTCCGTGTTGTATTAAAACTGCATGGCTGCCATTTTTAGAAACTATTATTGAATAAACCATTCCATCAAAAATAGATCTCACTTCTTGATTGTCGCTAGTTAAAATTCTCACACCATTGCTTTGTATGGTAGTGGTCTTAACAATTGGGTGTGGTTGACGACCATACCTCAAGATTACTAATCCTTTTTCAACTGGCCAGGGTAATTTACCTTTGTTTTCATTAAACTTTTTTGAAATCAATTTAGCCTCTTCAGTTAATTTAAAATCTGGCAATTTATTATTAGCCTTTGCGGTTGCCTCAGCAATTATTTTTTCAATTTTCTTTTCAATTGCTAAACTTTGTTTTTGTTTAGCCCTAATTTGATTGCTATATCTTTTTTCATCTTTTTTTATTTCCTTAATAATATTCTCCTGTATTAAGTTTTCATTATCTAACGTAGTTTTTATAATTTGGTTTTCAAGTACTAACGATTGTTTCACTTCTTTTTGTAATTCTAAGGTTCCTAGCACTTCATCAATTAACAATGCGGTAAGTTTAATCTCTTTTATTTGCCTATCCTTATATTTTATATATTGTTTATAATATTGGAGTCGCTTGTATGCCTGTGTAAAATTAGTTGCTGAAAATACAAACATAATTTTATTAATATTTGACTTATGCTTATAAGATTTAAGTGCCATAGCTGCATAATCCTCCTTAATTTTTTTTTGTTTACTTAAAAGAGAGTTTAATTCTATGTTCTTCATCTTAATTTCTTCTACAATTAAATTTAATTGATTATTAATATTTATGATTAAGTCTTGTTGAAGTTTAATTTTAAATCTTAGATTCTCTACATTAGTAAGTAATTCTCTTTTCTTATTTGTCGATTTATCAATGAGTAGTTCGATATTTTTTATATCAGAAGCTAACTGCTGTTTTTTTTGTTCTAAATCAGATTTATTCTGGGAGAGCAATGCTTGATTGAAAAAAAAAGACAGACAAAACAGTAGGGCTAGAAAATATCTCATCATATTAATCAACAATTACCTGACTATATCCCTTAGGGATTTTAAATGGTATGTTTAATTTTTTATCAATAACTACAGACTTCATATCAATATTAATAGATTTATTATTCCAGTCTAAAAACAAAATTTTGCTTGGATATATATGTTTATTAATACTGTTGTAATCCTTGTAATTTATACTAAATGTTTTTTGACTATAATTAGAATTTACATTAATCGTAGAGCTTGTTTTATCATTATAATCAAAGAATTTTTGACTGTTTAATTTGAAATTATATGGATTAACGTAAAATAAACCTTGTAATTGAGTTTTCTCATAATCTATTAATTTTTTAAAAATATATGAGCGTAATTTATCTTCATATTGACTATTATAGACTCTATTTAGTTCCTTTGCAAAATCTTTTGGGATTAGTTCTAATACTGGCTCACCAAAAAGGAGTTTTTCTAGCATTTCATATGTAATATTTAATCCAATAATATTCTCTATATATGAAAAACTTGTTATTATATAATTTCTCTCAAGCTTATTATAATACTTAATTGAGTCATTGGTTATTAGAAGTCTAATCGCGCCAAGAGGTGCACTAATCCAAATTTTTTCTCCTGACAATATTCTGATTGTTGCAGTACTTGTTTTAACTTTATTTTTTCTAAAATAATCTATTCTAGCTCGTGCCTGAAATGTGTTAATTTCATGTTTATTGTCATTAATATTTTTTACAATTTTTTTAGCTGTTACGCGCTTATTATCCCCTATAACATATTCTTTTTTTAAAGCACAAGAACTAACACCTAGAAGTAGTAGTATTGTTAAAAATTTTGAGAATTTCATTTAATCATTAATTTTTATATTCCTGTACTGCCAAACCCAGATGATCCGCGATTTGATTTTTCTAATTTTTTTACCTCTTCCCATTTAATAGATGAATGCTCTGCAATAATTAATTGAGCAATTCTATCGCCATTATTAATTGTAAAAATATCATTTGATAAATTAACCAAAATGACTCCAATTTCCCCTCTATAATCAGCATCAATTGTCCCAGGCGAATTCAATACTGTAATTCCGTTTTTTATTGCTAATCCACTTCTAGGCCTAACTTGAGCCTCAAAACCCATAGGTAAAGATAAATATAGGCCAGTTCCAACAACAATTCTCTCCATAGGTTTTAATATAATACTCTTGTCAATAAAGGCCTTAATATCCATGCCAGCAGAGTTTTCTGTTTCATATTTAGGTAAACTGTGAGGTGATTTGTTTATAATTTTAATTTTCATTAAATCCTTTAATTAATAATTGAATATTTGATTTTTCAAAGATTAAAATTGTCATATTAAATAATAATAAACAAGTTATCCCAATATAAATATTGCCTCTAAAAAAATAGAAAGATGTAATAGATAATATTACTGCAAAAATAATATAAAAACTTAATTTACTTGTTTTATAAGGTATAGGATAATGTCGCCTGCCAAGAAAATATGAAATAATTGCCATAGATAAATATGCAGAGAGAGTAGCAACTGCTGAGCCTACATAGCCATAATTTGGTATCAAAATAATGTTCAAAAACAGTGTAATTATTGCTCCACAAATTGAAATATAAGCTCCAAATTTAGTTTTATCAGTTATCTTGTACCATACCGATAAATTTTGATAAATTCCTAAGCAAAAGTTTGCTAATAAAATAATTGGAACTATTTTCATTGCCTGCCAATATTCTGGATCGCCTATAAAAACTATCTTCAATAAATCTGCAAAGACAATAACTGTTAAAAACAAAGAGCATCCAAGAATAACGAACACTTCTAATATTAAAGCATATATTTTTTGAGGAGATTTTTCTTGAGCTTCTTTAAAGAAAAACGGTTCAATTCCTAATTTATATGCTGTTGAAAACAAGGTCATAAATAGTGCTAATTTATAGCATGCAGCATACATCCCTATCTGATTTTTAGCTACAGATTCTGGTAAAATAAAATCTAATAAGATTTTATCGAAAGTTTCATTAATTGAATATGCAAGTCCAGAAATAAGAATTGGGAAAGCATATGTCAACATTTTCTTTAACAGATTAATATTTAGTTTATAATTAATGTTAAAGTAAAATGGAATTAATAAAATTAGGGTTACAGCGCTTGCAATTAAATTGGCAATAAATATATAGCTAATTTCATGATTAGGAACATATATTTGATCTAGTAAGCTGTTGTTTATTGCTAGCTTTTTAAGGAAAATTAGTAGAAAAATATTTAAAGAAAAATATACTATTACATTAATTATTTTTATAATAGAATATTTTATAGCATTTCCTTTTGCTCTTAAATATGCAAATGGAATAACAACTAGCGCGTCTAAAACTAATATCCATAAAACTAGAGTTAAGTATTGGGGTTCTATCCCTGTAAACTCAGATATTTCAAGCTTAAAAATTGATGCAAGGGCAAAAAATAAAAATGATGTAAAAATAATTGATATAGATGACGTGCTTAATACATCTTCCTTGTTAGAGTCATTATTAAAAAACCTAAAAAAACTTGTTTCTAAGCCATAAGACAAAATAACGTTAAATAGAATTACATATGAAAATATTAAAGATAAGTTTCCATAGTCTGACACATTTTCTAATACAGCTTTGTCTGTATGTACCCTAACTAATAACACGCTTATTATCCTAGGGAATACTGTTGCTAAGCCATATATGAATGTTTGCTTAAAAAGTTGAACTAATTTTTTCAAATTATGTTTCTTTATAATCTAAAATTAAACTAATAATTATAGGAATGCAAAACCCTGTAGTAGATGTTTTAATTATTGAGAGCTTCTGCCCCGCCAACAATTTCTAAAATCTCGTTTGTAATAGCTGCTTGCCTTGCTTTATTGTATGTAAGTTTTAATTGATCTCTTAGTTCAGTTGCATTATCCGTTGCCTTATGCATTGCTGTCATACGAGCCCCGTGTTCACTAGCATAAGAATCTCGTAGTGATTTGAATAACTGTGTTCTAAGAGATTTAGGAATTAACTCGTTTACAATCTCTGACTTGGATGGTTCAAAAATATAATCCTGATTGTTCTCTTCATCACTCTCATCTGGAGAAATAGGCAAAAACTGTTCTTTTGTAACAATTTGAGTAGCTGCATTTTTAAATCTATTATATACTATTTGTATTTTATCATATTCTTGCCCAACAAATTTTTCAATTAATAGGTCTGCTATTTTTTTAACATTTTCAAAAGACAAATCATCATATATTTCATTGTTGGTTACAACAACATTATGTTTTTTTGATAATACATCGCTTCCTTTTTTCCCTATACATAAGAAAGACAGTTCTTGACTATTTTTCTCATTTGCTATGCTAATACATTCTTTAATAATATTAGAATTAAAACCTCCGCAAAGACCTCTATTAGAAGTAATGCATACAATTAGGGTTTTATTAGTTGGCCTATTTTGAATAAAAATATTATCTGAATCAATTGAAGAAGACAAGTCTTTTAATATTCCTGTTAACTTATTTGAGTATGGTCTCATGGCTACAATAGCATCCTGAGCCTTTTTAAGCTTAGCTGCTGAAACCATTTTCATGGCACTTGTAATCTGCATAGTAGAAGAAACCGAAGAAATTCTATTTCTAATTTCTTTTAAGTTAGCCATAGTATATTAATATTTAGATGTTAGCTCGCTACAAACTTTCTCTAGAGTACTTATAATATCATCTGTTAATTTTCCTTGCTTGATTTCACTCAAAACTTTTGAATGCTTGCTATTAAGCAATTCAATATATTCAGCCTCAAATTCTTTTATCTTATCTACAGGAACATCTCTAAGTAAATTTTTAGATCCTGCATATATAATGGCAACCTGGTCCTCAACTTTAAATGGATCATTTTGAGCTTGTTTTAAAATCTCAACATTTCTTCTTCCTTTTTCGATTACCCCTAATGTAGCAGCATCAAGGTCTGATCCAAATTTTGCAAAAGCTTCTAGTTCGCGAAATTGAGCCTGGTCTAATTTTAATGTTCCTGCCACTTTTTTCATAGACTTTATTTGCGCAGAACCTCCAACTCTAGAAACAGAAATTCCAACATTAATCGCAGGCCTAACTCCTGAATTAAATAGATCTGATTCTAAAAATATTTGGCCATCAGTAATTGAAATAACATTTGTAGGTATGTAGGCGGAAACGTCTCCTGCTTGAGTTTCAATAATTGGCAAAGCAGTCAAGGAGCCTCCTCCTTTAACTATAGGTTTTAGCGATCCAGGCAAGTCATTCATGTTCTTTGCAATTGAATCATCATTAATCACTTTAGCAGCTCGTTCTAATAGTCTTGAATGAAGATAAAAAACATCTCCTGGATAAGCCTCTCTACCGGGCGGCCTTCTTAATAATAATGAAATCTCTCGATAAGCAACTGCTTGTTTAGATAAATCATCGTATATAATAAGAGCAGGCCTTCCTGTATCTCTAAAATATTCACCAATTGAAGCTCCAGTAAAAGGGGCATATACTTGCATAGCTGCAGGATCTGATGCGTTTGCGGCAACAATAGTAGTATAAGCTAAGGCTCCCTTGTCTTCTAAGATTTTGGCAATACCTGCAACAGTTGAAGCCTTTTGCCCAATTGCCACATATATACAATACACAGGCTCACCCGCATCAAAAAATTCCTTTTGATTTAATATTGTATCTATACATACAGTTGTTTTTCCTGTTTGTCTGTCTCCAATTACTAATTCTCTTTGGCCTCTTCCTATTGGAATCATTGCATCAACAGATTTTATTCCAGTTTGTAATGGCTCATTAACGGGCTGTCTATATATAACCCCTGGGGCTTTTCTTTCTAAAGGCATTTCATAAAGATCTCCCTTTATATCTCCCTTTCCATCTATTGGATTTCCTAGTGTATTAACTACTCTCCCCACAATACCTTCTCCAACTTTAACCGAAGCAATTCTTGAAGTTCTCTTAACAGTATCACCTTCTTTAATTTCTGTAGAAACGCCAAGCAAGACAACGCCAACATTATCTTCTTCTAAGTTTAACACTATCCCTTGGGTGCCATTGGAAAATTCAACCAGCTCTCCATATTGAGCATTAAATAGTCCATAAACTCTTGCTATACCGTCTCCCACATTTAATACACTTCCTATCTCGTCAAGAGATATAGAGCTTTCATACTTAGAAAGTTGATTTTTTAAAATTGCTGATATCTCAGCAGGATTTACTTCTGCCATGTTTTCTATATTTCGTTTTTATTGTATAAGTTCACTTTTTAATTTATTAAGCTTTTGTGAAAAGCTTGCATTATATTCTGTGTTTTCAAATCTTAGAATAAAGCCTCCTAAAATGGTTTTATCAATTATATTTTCAATCTCTACAGATTTATCACTTAGTGTTTTTATTTTATTTAAAATCTGCGATCTAACCACTTCTGAAATTGGTATTGCCGTAATAACAGTTGCCTTTGCTATATTGTTCTTTTGATTATAAATTTCATTGAATCCAATAGCAACATCATTCATAATTGAAAGTCTTTTATTTTTAATTAAAAGATCTATTAAATTACTAGTATCATCACTCATGTCTAATAATATATTTGCAATTATTTCCTTCTTATCAGCATAACTTATAAGAGGGTTTTTTAATAAATTTTTAAAATCACTAGAAGATTTATGAGTTGTTATTATTGCGTCCATATCTTTCTTTACCATAGAAAGACTATTTGATTCGGTTGCTATTTGAAAAATAGCTTTTGAATATCTTATAGCTGCTCTAGACCTCATTTATTTTAATTTTGAATCTTCTAATATATCCTCAATCATTTTTAATTGCTTGTCATTGTCTACTAATTCCTCAGAAATTACTTTTTCTGCAATACCAATTGATAAGTCAACCACTGTATTCCTTAATTCATTCATTGCTGAATTTTTTTCATTCTGAATCGCAGTTTTTGCTTCATCAACCATTTTCTTTGACTTTCTCTTAGCTTCTTCTTCTGCGTCTGAAATTAATTTTGATTTGATTTCTCTAGCTTCTTTCAGTAGATTCTCCTTTTCAGCTCTTGCTTCTTTTAAAATCTTCTCATTATCAGCTTTTAGGGTTTCCATTTCTTCTTTTGCTTTGTCTGCCGCTTCAAGAGCATTTTTAATTGACTGTTCTCTTTCATTAACAGCTCCAAGTATTGGTCCCCAAGCAAATTTTTTAAGAATTAGATATAGAAGACCGAATGAAATTCCTGTCCATACAAGCAGCCCTATATCAGGTGTAACTAAATCCATAGTTATTAATTTAAATAATTAAAATTAGACGATATTATATTCGCCTTCTTACTTTATTAATGATACAACTATACCGAATAATGCAACTGCCTCAATAAAAGCAATAAGGATAATTGCATTAACAAGTATTTTCCCTTGCATTTCTGGCTGTCTTGCCATTGCGTCCATTGCTGAACCACCAATTCCGCCAATTCCAATTCCTGCTCCAATAGCAGCTAGTCCAGCTCCAATAGCAGCAAATGCTCCATAATTAGCTACTGCATCCTGTAATAAAAATAATACTAAATTCATGTTTTAAATTTTAAAGTTAATTAATGTTCGTGTTCTTCCATTGCGCTACCTATATATAAGGCAGTCAACAAAGTAAATATATAAGCCTGAATGGCTACTACTAATACTTCAATAATAAGTATAAAAACTGAAAAGAAAATGGAAGCCGGAGCTAACCATAAACTTTTAAAAATAAATATTAAAGAAATTAGACTTAATACGATAATATGACCTCCTGAAATATTTGCAAATAACCTTATCATTAAAGAAACTGGTTTTATGAAAATTCCCAAAAATTCGATTGGCGCTAAAAATAATTTCATAGGAACAGGGACGCCTGGCATCCAAAAAATATGTTTCCAATAGTCTTTATTTGCAACTATTGTTGTAATTACAAAAGTAATTATAGCTAATACTCCGGTAAATGCAATGTTCCCGCTTAAATTTGCACTAAAGGGAAAAATTGGGATTAGCCCCATTATATTGTTTATCCAAATAAAGAAAAATAAAGTTAAAAGGAATGGTACATATTTTTCAGCTTTTTCTTCTCCAAGAAATGGTGTTGCCACATCATCCTTAATAAAAAGAATTATAGGCTCAGTAAACTTAGCAATTCCAACGGGTTCTCCGTTTTTAGATTTAGCATAAGATCTAGCAGTTAGTCTAAATAATGTCAGAATAATAAACATCGACAATAACATAGAGAAAACAAGTTTAGTTATCGATAAATCTAAAGGTTTATGATTTGTGGGGTGATTTGAAGCATCTAATTGGATGTATTTGTTTTCCTTATTAGAATTTGCATAGTAAATCTCTTCATGATATTTAACAAATGATAGTCCGTTTCGCTTAACAACGACACTGCCCGAATCATCATGGTGAAATGCTGAAGACATAAAAGTCACTAGTCCGTTTTCAGTCCATAAAATAATTGGCAATGGAACAGAAACAGGGTGGCCATTCCAGTCTAAAATATGAAAATCATGAGAATCCATTATATGATGCATTATCATTGAGTTAACATCAAAATCATCCGATTCGTCCTTTTCTAACGTATTCGTTGAATAGGAAAGGCCATAAAATAAAAAGCAAAAAATATAAATAAAATGGAGAAAAAATTTGTTAGACATTCTTGCTAAATTATTATCTAATAATATGGTTGCAAATGTACATACATAAAATTTAATTTCAAACAAAAAAAACTAACAATAAATCAATTATTTTAATAAGAGCTTTAAGCCTATTATTTCTAATGTTTGGAAAATAAAATAAATTCCAAAAAAGTTTAATATTTCAAAAGTTAGATTCTCATTAGGCATGTCAAATAATGGAAGTAAAATAATAATTCCTGCCCCCATTTTAATCAATGTTAAAAATATAAATAGAGCCATAGGATTAAAAAACAAGGCAGCTTTTTGATTTACTAAAAATAGGCAATAAATTATTGTAACTGATAAAATGTTAAACAGATAGACCTCATATAAAGAAATAAAAAGTTCAGCTGCAGCTATGTTGTTAAGAACAAAATAATGTGTACAAAACAAAAATAATGACAGCATGAAAAAAGGAACAAAAAATTTCATTTAGTCTAAATTTTTTCTATCAGATTCTGAGTATTTAGACACCTGTTTAATTACATAATAAATTGAAAGAAAAATAAATAGTAGTGAAATTATAATAGTAAAAATTCTTGCTTCAGATTGAAATATTTCATCTAGCTTATATCCAATAAACACCCCAGATGCAATAATTATAGACATCTGTAATCCAATTTGTGAAAATACAATTAAACTATGCCGTTTTTTCTTGTTTTTCAGCTGCTTCTTTAGTTTCACTTTTATTTAATTCTTTGACTCCGCCTTTCATGCTGCAAGTTGCATTGAAGGTCGCGCCAGGCTCTACAGCTAATTTTCCTATTTCTACCTCTCCTTCAATATAGGCTGAAGATCTTAAAGTTAATTTTCCTGAAAGTTTTAGTTTTCCTGTGAAACCTCCTTCAAAATCAGCATCTTCACCTTCTAAACTGCCGTTAACAACTCCTGTTTTACCTACCACAATTCTTCCTGTTGTTTTGATGTTACCTTGGATGTTACCTTCAACTCTAAAATCACCTTCACTAAAGACGTCGCCAACAAGGGTTGTTCCTTGAGTGATCATGTTTTGTTGACTATTGTTGCTCATAATTTGTTATTTTAAATATTGCTCTAAATTTTTATGGATTTGAATTGTTTTATAATTTTCGGATGATACAACAAAAGAGTTCTTGTTTTTAATCCCCGGCTTTTTATCTAACATTTCAGCTAATCCCATGGCCCCGTCATAGCTTTTTAATCCATGTAGAACTACAAATGTAACAATATTATTGTAATAGTCTTTAGAGCTGTTCAATTCTAAAAACTCAATTTCATTTATTGCGTTATTAATAAGGGTAATGAAATTTGTTATTTCTTCTTCTAAAGGACTGGAGAACTCATATATTATTTTAAAATTGTTAGAAGTCGCATTTTCTGAAAACTCCTTACTGCTCAGAAGAGGTAAAACGTTCTTTAAAATATATTCTGCCTCCTTGCCCTCAATAGAGTTTGAATAATTGAGTTGTATAAAGTTTAATTGTTCCTTATACTGCTCATAACCGTACTCCTTTGCAATTGAAACTGCTTTTAACATTTCTATTTTTGAGATTATTGGAGTATCAAAAAGTTTCTTAATGTTTTGATCACAAAGTTCTATTGTTTTTATATAGTTTTCATTGCTATATTCCTGATAAATAGTATTATAAATTTCTGTTGGATTATTTTCAAC
>SGZI01000049.1 GCA_004213965.1 Flavobacteriales bacterium | reverse complement strand
GGATCACAACAACTTGGAGGAGTTAAGCAAACTACAGATTTTTTAGACAAAAGCACATGGACATTGGGAGGGTTATTGCTCGCACTAATTTTACTTTCAAATGTCTCATTCAACCAATCTGAAAATGTAAGCGATTCTAAGGCATTAGATACTAATGAGGTTTTTGAAGAACCAATGCTTCTTCCAAATCAAGAAGACAATCTTCTTAATATTGATAATACAGACCAATAAGCGTAACTTAATCAGATTAAGCTGCAAGTTTGTCAGGATTTTACTTATGGCATAATTTGTGAAAACAATATTGGATAATAACTATAATAATTATGAAATTAAATATTAAACCTCTTGCTGATAGAGTTCTTGTTGAACCAATTGAAGCAGAAACAAAAACAGCATCAGGGATTATAATTCCTGATAATGCAAAAGAAAAACCTCAAAAAGGTAAAGTCATGGCCGTTGGAAAAGGAACTAAAGAAAATCCTACTACTGTTAAAGTGGGTGACACAGTTTTATACGGAAAATATTCTGGGACTGAACTTAAATTTGAAGGAAAGGATTATTTAATTATGTCAGAAAAAGATATTCTGGCTATTGTATAATTAAAAAAAAATAAAATGGCAAAAGATATAAAATTTGATATTGAAGCTAGAGATGGCTTAAAACGAGGAGTTGATGCTCTTGCAAACTCTGTTAAAGTAACTCTAGGCCCTAAAGGAAGAAATGTAATTATAAGTAAATCTTTTGGTGGACCTCAGGTTACAAAAGACGGTGTTACTGTAGCTAAAGAAGTAGAGCTTGAAAATGAATTGGAAAATATGGGTGCTCAAATGGTAAAAGAAGTTGCTTCAAAAACTAATGATTTAGCTGGAGATGGGACAACAACTGCAACAGTTTTAGCACAAGCAATTGTTAAGGAAGGACTAAAAAATGTAGCTTCTGGAGCAAATCCAATGGATTTAAAAAGAGGTATTGATTCTGCTGTTTCAACCATTACAACTGAATTGAATAAACAAGCAAAACAAATAGGAAACTCTTCTGAAAAAATTAAACAAGTTGCATCAATATCCGCAAATAATGACAATACAATTGGTGATTTAATATCACAAGCATTTGAAAAAGTTGGAAAAGAAGGGGTTATAACTGTTGAAGAAGCAAAGGGAACAGATACGTATGTAGATGTAGTTGAAGGAATGCAATTTGATAGAGGCTTCTTGTCTCCATATTTTGTTACTAATGCTGATAAAATGATCACTGAATTAGAAAATCCATATATTTTATTAATTGACAAAAAAATATCTAATCTTCAAGAGATTCTTCCAATTTTAGAACCTGTATCTCAGTCAGGAAAATCGCTATTAATAATTGCTGAGGATGTAGAAGGTCAGGCATTGGCAACTCTAGTAGTTAATAAACTTAGAGGTGGATTAAAGATCGCTGCAGTTAAAGCTCCAGGCTTTGGGGATAGAAGAAAAGCTATGCTAGAAGATATAGCTATACTTAGTGGTGGTACTGTTATTTCTGAAGAAAGAGGATTTTCATTAGAAAATGCTGATCTAACTATGCTGGGTACTGCAGAAACTGTTACGATTGATAAAGACAATACTACAATTGTAAATGGTTCTGGTAAATCTGAAGATATAAAAGCTAGAGTAAATCAAATAAAAGCTCAAATTGAAACTACAACAAGTGATTATGACAAAGAAAAACTACAAGAAAGGCTTGCAAAACTAGCAGGAGGTGTTGCTGTACTTTATGTAGGGGCTGCAAGTGAAGTAGAAATGAAGGAAAAAAAGGACAGAGTTGATGATGCATTAAATGCAACTCGAGCTGCAGTAGAGGAAGGAATAGTTGCTGGTGGTGGTGTAGCTCTAGTAAGAACCAAGAAAATTTTAGAAAAACTTAAAGGAGATAATACTGATGAATTAACAGGTATTCAAATAGTTACAAGAGCCATAGAAGCTCCATTGAGAACTATAGTAGAAAATGCTGGTTCTGAAGGGAGTATAGTAGTTGCTAAAGTTTTAGATGGAAAAGAAAACTATGGTTATGATGCAAAAAAAGAAGAATACGTGGACATGTTAAAAGCAGGAATAATTGACCCTAAGAAAGTAACAAGGATTGCATTAGAAAATGCAGCTTCTGTTGCTGGAATGATTCTTACTACTGAATGCGCACTGGTGGATATAAAAGAAGACTCACCTGCACCAATGCCGCCAATGGGTGGAGGCGGAATGCCAGGAATGATGTAAAATATATTTAATTATTATATAAAAAAGCACCACTAAAGTCGGTGCTTTTTTTATTGGTGGTCTTTTACTACTTCTTCATCCCTATACTTACAACACATATCCAACGAATTATAAGCTTCATCTGGTGCTTTTTCTTTTTTGGTATCATGACCAATAGAAGCTATAAATTTATGTATTTCATCAATTGAAATTTTCTTTGCATTATAAATGACCTTAATTTCCCTATTCTCTAGATTCCAGTCTGCCAGTCTAATGCCTTTAACCTTTATGCAAGATCTTTCTATTCTATCCTTACACATCCCACACACTCCGTCAACAAAAAATGCATCAGTTTTTGTTTGAGAAAATGATAAGCTAAAGCTTAATAAAAATAGAATGATAAATAAATTCTTCATTTTAATTAATTCTATATCTAAGTCCAAGATAATACATTCTTCCAAATATTGGTCCATAAACAAATGTAGAATCAAAATACTGTCCAAACGGATCTTCACTTGAAATTATAGGATTCATTTGTTTATAATTTGTGAGGTTTTCAATTCCTAGATATGTTTCAAATGATTTATTAAAAACTCTAGTTAACTGCGTATTCACTAAAGTAATATCAGGTGTAAACTCATCCATTCTATATTCAATAGGGCTATTTTCAGTAGATGGAAATCGTTGTTCTCCTATCAAATTGTATGTTAAGTCATATTTCCAATTTGCACCCTTACTGTTTTTATTACCATCATATGCAAAATTTAAGAAAAATCTATTTTTTGGAGTTAAGGGCTTATCTAATTGTCCAGAAATATAATTAGTTTTAACATTTGAAATCTTATAAGCTGATAATATGCTAATATTATTTGAAAGAGTATATTGTAATTGAGCTTGGAAACTTTCTGCATAGCTTTTCCCCTGTAAATTGTAAAACAATATTCCAGATGGAGTTTCCCAGTCTGCAACAACCTGATTTTCAAAATCGGTAAAATAATAATCTAAAATAAATTGAGCATTGTTATTAAATATTCTAAAACTATTAGTTAATGATAAGCCATAATTCCAAGCAGATTCAGGCTCTAAATCAAAATAATTGTTTCCACTATCAAAAAACGGTGAATTTCCGAAAAAGATAAGTCTAGAACTATAAAAAAGTTTATGATTTTCAGAAAAAATATTGGCCATTCTAGTTCCTTTTCCAACAGAAAATTTTAGTGAAGTTTTAGGAAAAGCTAAATAATTTAAGTGTAATCTTGGCGTAAAAAATCCACCTATCACATTGTGATTATCATATCTTATCCCTGCAGATAGGTTTATTTTATCTAAATCGTCAAAATTATATTCAAAAAATCCACCAAAAGAATGTTCTTTTCTGTCAAGATTAAAAGTTTGAAATCTCATATTATCTACAAATTCATCATAGTTGTCATAAGTAAAAGAAATACCTGTTTTAATTTTATGCCTAGTATCTCCAATTATAGAGTTGTATACTATGTTTGAATAAATGCTTTCATGGTCAATATCATGAATACTAAATCCGATATCTGAACCTTCAGAAAAATTGCTATAAGAAAACTGAAATCCTAAAGATTGATATGGAATTTTAGGATTAACATAACCTAATTTAAAATTGGTTTTAAAATTTATAGAATTTGTAGATCCACCCCAATATGTATTGGCCTCAATTAAATTATAAAACCCATCTATATAACCATTTTCACCAAAAGCTCTATAATCATTAACATAATTAAAATCTATAAAACTAACTAATCCTTTTTCAGCATTAGTATATTGAAACCTATTATAGATGTTAATTTGATTTCCTGTTGGGGAATCTCTAAATCCATCATTATTTCTGTCATCACTATTATCCTTTTTATTGGCATGAAAGTATAATCCGTAACCCCAATTGTTTGATAGCTTGGTATTATAATGTGTATTTATCTCTAATCTTTCCATTTCTGAAGCATAGAAATTTAAGAAAAACTTGTCATCATTTATAGGCTTTCTTAGCTCTGCATTAATCTGGCCTGTAATACTTTCATACCCATTTACTACACTTCCTATTCCCTTTGTTATTTGAATACTTTCAATCCAGGTGCCAGGAATATAATTTAATCCATGGGACTGTAGAGCCCCTCTAATAGATGGAATATTTTCTATAGAAATCAAAATATTTGGACTACTCAAACCTAGCATTTTGATTTGTTTAGATCCAGAAATTGCATCCGAAAAATTAACATCAATCGAAGGAGTTGTTTCAAAACTCTCTGCTAAATTACAGCAAGCTGCTTTTAATAACTCATCAGAGGTTAATGTGGTAATGTTTTGTGTTCCTAAAAAAGAAACCTTGGAGGTTTTCTTATTATAATTAATTGTAATCTCCTCTAAATCTGTTTCTTCTTCAACTATTTCATCAGACTGTGAAAATGAAAATAAACAAACAAAAAATAAAAAAAACGTAAAATAGATTCTAGATTTCATTGCAATACAAATTTACAATTACTAAATTTAGAATTCTAGAATTTTTTGTTAAAAATTAGCTAATAAATGGGAGAAAAAAAAATTCAATCTGCATTAATTTCAGTCTTTTCAAAAGAAGGAATTGAGCCTATAGTTAAAGAGCTAAGCAAAAGAAATGTAAAAATATATTCTACTGGAGGAACGTATGATTATATTTCAAAACTAGGATACAAATTAATAAAAGTTGAAGATATTACTGACTACCCATCAATCCTAGGAGGTCGGGTAAAAACATTGCACCCTAAAATTTTTGGAGGCATTCTTTCAAGGAGAAATTTAAATCAAGACAATATTGAATTAGAAAAATTTGAAATTCCTAAAATTGATTTAGTAATAGTAGATTTATATCCTTTTGAAGAAACAGTGAAATCTGGTGGAACTGAAAATGAAATAATTGAAAAAATTGATATTGGCGGAATAGCACTAATAAGAGCAGCAGCTAAAAACTATAAAGATGTTACTTGCATTTCATCAAAAAATGATTATGTTAAATTCTTAGAAATTTATACAAAAAAAGATGGGGCACTTTCAATAGAAGATAGAAAAAAATTTGCATCTAACGCTTTTAAAACTTCTTCCAAATATGATACTGCTATATATAATTATTTTAATAATAACTCAGATGATTTTAACTTTAAAAATAAAAAAGAAACCACTTTAAGATATGGAGAAAACCCTCATCAGGAAGGAAAATTTCATGGAAATATTGAAGAAGTGATTGAAAAAATTCACGGAAAGGAATTAAGTTATAATAATCTACTAGACATTGATTCAGCAATTAATTTAATTTCAGAGTTTAACAAGGAAAAACCAACCTTTGCTATTCTAAAACATAATAATGCTTGTGGCCTAGCTACAAGAGAAACAATAAAAGAGGCTTATTCAAATGCATTAGCTGCAGATCCAGTTTCTGCATTTGGCGGAATTCTAATTTCAAATACTAATCTTGACAAATCAACAGCTTCTTTAATTAATGAATTATTTTGTGAAGTAGTGATTGCTCCTAATATTGAAGAAGAAGCGCTAACATTGCTGAAAAGTAAAAAAAATAGAATTTTATTAATATTAAAAAAGTTCCCGGAGAAAAAGTCAATAATAAGATCTTGTCTCAACGGATATCTTTATCAAACTACTGATGACATTACTGATTCTAATGAGATTTTAAGTTATCCAACTAAAAACAAGCCAAGTGAAAATGAAATTAAAGATTTATTATTTGCTTCAAAGATTTCAAAAAATACAAAATCAAATACAATAGTCTTGGTAAAAAACAACCAACTCTTAGCAAGTGGAACCGGGCAAACGAGTAGAGTCGATGCTCTAAACCAAGCAATTGATAAAGCTAAAAAATTTAAATTTGATTTAAATGGAGCTGCTATGGCTAGTGATGCATTTTTTCCATTTCCAGACTGTGCTGAAATTGCACATAAAGCTGGAATATCTTCAATAATTCAGCCTGGTGGATCCATAAAAGATAATCTAACTATTGATTATTGTGATAATAATAATATGTCAATGGTTTTTACTGGTATAAGACATTTTAAACATTAATGACTTTTAATTGTTATTTTATTGTTTTATTATTAAATTATTATTGCTAGATTTACGTAAGGCGTGAGGTATTGAAAGCAGGCTCTAATTCATAAAAAAAATTATGGGATTTTTTGACTTTTTAACGGAAGAAATTGCTATAGACTTAGGCACAGCTAATACTCTAATAATTCATAATGACAAAGTTGTAATTGATAGTCCTTCTATAGTCGCCAAAGATAGAGTTACTGGAAAAATCATAGCCGTTGGTAATGAGGCTAACTTAATGCAAGGTAAAACTCATGAAAATATTAAAACCATTAGGCCTTTAAAAGATGGAGTAATTGCAGATTTTGATGCATCAGAGCAAATGATAAATTTGTTTATCAAAAGTATTCCTACTCTAAAAAAGAAAATATTTTCTCCTTCATTAATTATGGTAATATGTATACCCTCTGGAATTACTGAAGTTGAAATGAGGGCTGTAAAAGAATCC
>SGZI01000048.1 GCA_004213965.1 Flavobacteriales bacterium | reverse complement strand
ATTTTTTTATTTTTTTATATTTTATTGGATGTTTTAAATTGAAAAGGTATTTGCCTTTTTCGTCTATAACTCTGGCCCATGTTCCTAACAGTTTTACTTCTGGATTTTTCTTTAAATAACTGTGCTGAATTTTAAATTTATTTTTGTAACAAATATCTCCTGCGTCTAATCTTGCTATATATTTATATTTCTTTTCCTTTGCAAAGTCTAGGCCTATGTTTAAAGAAGCCGCTATTCCTTTATTTTCATTATGTCTTTTATAAAAAATTTTTCCGCTTTTATACTGCTGTTTAAGTCTAGTTGCATTCAATTTATTTTTGCTTCCATCGTCTATTATGATAATGTCTATATTTATTTTTTCTCTAATTGATGCTATAGATTTTTCTAATCCTTTCTCGTTATTATAGCAGGGTATTATTATTATTATCTCCTTATACATTTTTTATTTTTTTAGATTCTAAAATAAATATTAGCGATAAGCATAGCCAGAAAGCATAGATTCTCAATGAGTCCATTTTTAGCCAATTCATACTAAACCCTATTGTTGATATTAATATAACTATTGAATAAAGATTATGTTTGTTAAAGTTGTTGTAACACCAAAGAAACACTTGAATTAATAAGATGCAAAATATTAAAAATCCAACAACTCCTGTTTCGCTTAAATATCTTAAATAAATATTATATCCAGGGGGGAAACGTTCGTCATTTTGGTTTAAGTACATCACTCTAAATTCCCAATTATTCCTTTTAGCCCATACAGGATAGAGCTTTCTTGACTCAAAAGCCTGCAGCCCATAGCCTGTGCCCGCGACAGGATTATCAAGAAACACTTTAAACATAGCTTGTTGAATTCCAAATCTAGACTTATTAGAAATTGAATGCTGTTTATCGTCTAGTTTAAAGGATTGTATTTCGTTTTTAACATAGCCTGTTATTTCTTTTGAATAGATTCCTAATGTCGCGACAATTATTAAAATAAGGGTAAAAGAAGTTCTTAAAATTGCCTTTGAATGCTTTGTGTTTCGTAAAAGAATTGCTACAAAAAACACACACTGAATTAGAGTTATAAAAAACGCAGCTCTTGAGCCTGAAAGAAATGCTAAAGCAACAACTATTATTGTTGGAATAAATTTCCATATTGATCTGCTGGTTATAATATAGCTAAACATCCAGCCGGAAATAGACAATAAATATGTTCCAAGCGCAGGAGCCTCAAAGCTAACTGATGAAATTCTGCTACCTCTTGGGTCAATTTTAGCTTCTGTAAATGGAAAGTAATCAAATATGTTTAAGATTGTTGTTTTTAACTCTAGCATGTCAAATTTTACGATAAGAACCTCTATAAAAGCATATGTAAATACTATAAATAAAGAAGCAAGCAAAGTTTTTCTTATTCTAAAAAATAAGATATCAGTGTCTAATGTAAAAAAAGCATTATAAAAAGTAATCGGAAGTAAAATTGCACAAATTATTAATGCTCCATACTGGTTTATAAACCTTTCTATTCCGGTAGTATTTTTAAAAAAATATTCCAAAATATTTGAGCTGTTTAATATTGTAGCTAAAAAGCTCCAAAGACTTAGTAGTATTAAAATTTGGAATATAATATTTTGGTGTGGAATTTTTATTTTTCTTTTAAATGCCAAAAAGAGAAAGGCTGCAGAAAAAAACAAAAAACAAGAATCTCTATAAAATTCTCCCAGAAAACCTATGCCTTCCCATGAGTTGAAGGGAATAAAAAATATTCCTATAAAAATTAGGCTTGAGGCAATATGTGTTACGCTTAATTTTTTCATTTATAGATTTAATTGTAGTTATTCCATCTTGATGTGTCAACCCCTAGTTTCTTAATTTTCTCTACCTCTTTTCTAAAATAATCTATCAAGTGATTATGTGTTTTGTTATTTATTTTTTCTGGTGTTTTTTTATACCTAGCGGAAATGCTATTTAATATATCCTTCATCCAAGGACGAATAGGAACAATTTTTTTTAATATATTTTTTGCTGTAGAGGGTTTAAATATTATTGATGTAATAATATTTTTTGTATATGCTCCTCCAGGATTATATTTTTTTGTTAAGCTTTTAGGCTTAAATGCTGACTCAACTCCCAAGAACTCATATGTCCGCTTCATTGTTTGTAAAGGCTCTTGGCTTAATTCTTCTTGAGTTATAATTAAAACATTAGAAAAAACAAGTTTGGCCCTGCGTATTTTCTCATAGTAAGTAGAGTTAAATTTGTAGTACCAAAAGTCAGCATATTTTAATGCTTTTCTGTTTGTCTCCCGGCTTAAAGCCTCTTCAAAACTAAGTGTTTCTCGTTGCTCTCTAAGTAGATGCAAATAGTTTGAGCGCGCTCTTTTTATTGGGTCTCTTATTAACACTATGATTTTTGGATCAGAAAGTGTTTTGCAGATTTTGTTGAAAAGTTTCGGGTAGTTTATGTAAGAGGGGGAGGTTTCTCCTACAATTTTGTGTTTTTCTCCTTC
The DNA here is from genome assembly GCA_004213965.1 of Flavobacteriales bacterium. Lineage (GTDB taxonomy): Bacteria > Bacteroidota > Bacteroidia > Flavobacteriales > Flavobacteriaceae. The sequence goes on along the minus strand of SGZI01000048.1, from coordinate 5,169 downwards.
CTTAAAACATTTTTGATAGTCCTTTAACGTTTTTACGTGTGTCTGTGTCAAAACAGAATCTCCTGGCCCTTTATTGTTTTTTGTAAATATTTTGTTTGTGAAAAAGTGTAATTCCTTTTGGTCTGGCATATAAATTTCAGGGTGTTCTGATAAATAGTAATGAAGAGATGTTGTCCCGCATTTTGGAAAGCCTGATATTATAAAATTGGGTAAAACCATAAACTATGATATATATATTTTAATTCTATCATTCCTGTAAATAACCATAACAATTATGCTGTTCCAAAAAATCATACTAATTAATGTTGCAGCTGCTGCGCCTTCAATCCCATACACTGGAATTAGCACTAAATTTAAAATTACATTAATAACAAGGCCTAATATTAATATGATATTTAGTTTTTTTTGCTTGCCCGTCATATTTAAATATATGGCTCCAGGGCCACATAAAGCGGCAAAAAATTGTCCAGCCAATAAAAACCATAAAGCTTGTTTTGCCAAAACATATCCTTCTCCAAAAAAACTTAGTGTAGGACCAGAAAAAACAAATAAAATTAATAGCACAGGAATACTTATAATAAAAATAATTCTCGCAGCATCCTTAACTAGCTTATTTAGCTTACTAAAGTCATTTGTATTGTATATTTCTGCGATTTTTGGTGCAATTACAATATTTACAGACATAAGAGCAAGCGCCGTAACTGTTGCCAACTTTACTGCAATTGAATAATATGCCACATTATCAAACCCCTCATATACAGAGAGTATTATTATATCTATGCTTTGCATAATAAAATATGCTATAGCGCTTAACGCCATTGGGTATGAGCGTAACAATATTTGATTATAAGAAAATCTATAGCTGAGTTGATTGGGTAGGTTTAGTTTTTTAAACAGGATTAATACTTTAATTGTTGTGGTTAAAAAAAGCAGAATAAACCCTGCTAAAAAAGCCTCTATCAGCCATTCTTGTTTCTGAGTAAAAAATAAGAGTATTGACAAAACAAAAATGGGAGTATACCTAAATATGTTTCTGTAAAGCTCTGAGTGTATTGTTTGATTTAATGCTCTTAATGCGTCAATATTAAGCATTGTTGTTGTATAGAAAAACAGCGCAACAACAGCTTTTAAAATTAAAGAATATGTGGTTTTTTTGTCAAAAATTTCATTAATAAAACTTTCTGGGATAATTAAATACACTAAGATAAAAACAATACAAATACCAGTAGTTATTCTTATCATTTTAAAATATATATTTTTAATGGATTCTAAAGAATTTTTAGAGTTCAAAAAGCCTGAATAATAAATTAAAGATTGGTTAGTGCCTATTAAAGAAAACCCGCTAAGAATCATTATTGTAGCTCTAACAAAATCATACTGCCCTACTTGTTCTGCTGAATAGTAGTTTGTTAAAAATAGGGAAAACAAAAAAAGTAATATCACTCCTAGTCCTCTTATAAAAAGAACTCGAAAACTTTTTTTTAATAGACCCTCGCGCATCATGCTACATTCTTCCGTCTAATTCATCTAAATACCTGTATAGTTTTAAGAAAATGCCTCCAATTATAAATGCAAGCACTAATAGGATCGGATAATAAATAATTTTATTGTCGGCTAGCCCCTCCTGCTGTATTAAAACGCTTGTGTCATTGACAGCCATTACTGTCTCTGTAGATAAAATTCTTTCACCTTTTAATTCTTCGTTTTGTTCTTCTAGCTGAATTTTTGTCTTAATAAGCTCGTTGGGTAAATATGTTTTATTGTCAATATATAATTGGGAGCTGCTTTTTTCAAAATTGTCTGCTGAGCTATATTTTTCTATAAGCTTGTCTATTTGCTTAATTGTCTGCTCATTGTTAAAAATAGTAGTTGAAATGCTTTGAAGCTGTCGCTCTTTTAAGCCTATGAATAATGGATTTGTGTTAAAGTAGTCTATTATTTTTTTTATGGAAGAGCTGCTTGCTGAAGAGGAGATGTCTAGGGTTAGTATATGATATTCATAGTCTGACTTAAACCCTTCTGTCATTGCCAAATTGTCTTCAAACTCTAAGTTTTCAAAAAGTGTTCTAATTTCATTTGCTTTTATTTCGTCTTTTAAAATGTCTTTTAGGTCTATTATTGGTTTTATGCTAATTTCCCCTAAAACTTCGTCTTCATTAAACTTCAAATCACTGATGAAAAACTGCTCATCCTCCGTCTCTATTTTTTGATTTATTAAGTTTATAGCGTCATAAACAAAATTTCCCGCATCAAAATTGATTCTTAATAAAATTGAAGCTTCTTTTGATGAGGTTTTTTCTGTAATATTTTCAACAATATACCCTAAGACTGCTCCTAAAATGATTACAGCGGCTAGTTTTTTCCAGACTAATAATATTTCTTTAATTCCTCTAAAAAAGAATAAAATAATTTTTAAAAAAAGTGTTCCTGCTTTGTTGAAAAGAAGAATAAGGTCCATTTCTTCTTGTGCGTTATTGTTGCTTTCGTTTGTCATAACAATTCATTTTGTCATATTTAAACGAAACTTCTACAGGTTTATTTTATAAAAAATGATTTTATCTTTTTTGAATCAAATTTAGCCTATAGAGCTCATCCGCAATTTTTCTGTCATTTGAAATTTTTGGAATTTTATTTTGACTCCCTAATTTGCCTATAGAGCTCATATATGTATTAAATCCATTGGTGCGGACCCTTTTTATCTTTAATGTGTTTATGATGTTCCCTTGTATTAAATCTTTATAATATTTGTTTTGGTCTTGAAGATTTTGGTCTAAAGTTTTTTCAAATTGATTTAGATTTTCTGGTTCTGATTCAAAATCTATAAACCACTCATGAAATGTATCTGTTCTCTCAGGTCCAAATTTTGGCGCTACTGTAAATTCATTTATAATAGCGCCTGTACTTGAGCATGTTTTTTCAATTGCATTTTCAGCTTCTTTAACTATAACATGCTCTCCGAATGCAGATAAAAATTGTTTTATTCTTCCTGTTACTACTATTTTATATGGTGATGTAGAAGTAAACCTGACAGTGTCTCCTGTATTGTATCCCCATAAGCCTGCGCTTGTAGAAATAATTAAAACATAGTTTATGCCTTTTTCTATTTCTTCTAAGGAAAGCCTATTGTTTTTTGATTCTAAGAAATCTTGCTCTTTTATAAATTCATAAAAAATTCCTGAATTTAGAATAAGCAGTAGGTCATTAGATTCTTGTTGGTCTTGAAATGCAAAAAACCCCTCACTTGCTGGGTATACTTCAACACTATCAATGCTTCTTCCAATTAATTTTTCAAATTTTTTCTTGTATGGCGCATAGCTAACTCCACCATAAATTAATAGGTGGAGGTTTTTAAAGATTTCTCCTATTGGTTTATTTGCTGATGTTTGAAGTTTTTCAAAATACATTTGAAGCCATGAAGGTATCCCACTAAGAATTCTCATGTCTTGGTTTATGGTTTCTTTAACAATAGCGTCTACCTTTTCTTCCCAGTCCTCAATACAGTTTGTTTTATAAGAAGGCAGCGTTGAAAGCCTTAGATAAAAAGGTACATGATGGGCTGAAATTCCTGAAAGTCTTCCAGTTTTTATGCCTCCTTTTTCTTCTAAGACGGGACTGCCTTGTAAAAAAATGTGTTTTCCATTAAGAACCTTTGTATTTCCTGTATTTGCTATATACATCAAAAGGGCGTCTTTGGCTCCATCAAGATGGTTCGGGAGACTTTCTTTTGTTATTGGAATATATTTTGCTCCTGAAGTTGTGCCTGAGGTGACCGCAAAATATTTAGGTTTGCCTGGCCATAACACATCGGGTTTTCCTTGAATTATTTTGTTTATATATGGTTTTAACTTTTCATAGTCAACAATAGGTGTATGTTTTTTAAAACTACTATAAGAGTCAATAGAGTTAAAGTTATGGTCTCTACCAAAAAGTGTTTTCTCTCCAGATTTTATTAGTTTTTGTAATGTTTCTTTTTGGCTTATTATTGGATTTTCTGCCCATTTTAGAATAGCTTTTTTTTGCCTATTTGCTAAAAAACTTATTATAAAATGTTTAAACATGGAGTTTATTTAAAATTGAATAGCTGCATAGGGTCTATTGGTCTTCCATTTTTCCAAACCTCAAAATGTAGGTGAGGCCCAGTCGTAAGAGTTCCGTGATTTCCGGATAATGCAATTATTTCTCCAGCATTCACCGTTTCGTTTTGTTTTTTTACAAGGGCCGAATTGTGTTTGTATACAGATGTCAGCATATCTCCGTGATCAATAATAATTACATATCCTGTTTGGACTGTCCACTCTGAAAAAAGAATTCTTCCCTCAGAAATTGCTTTAATTGGCGTTCCCTCATCAACAGCAATGTCTATGGCAAAGTGATTTTCCTTCTTATTAAAATTTTGAGTAATTTCTCCTTGAACTGGTTGAAACAGGATTTTATTCTCTATTAAAAGCTGACTAGTTGTTAAATTAAACTTGTCTTGCTCCTCAATATAAATTCTTAAAAGCGAATCTTCTTTTGAGGGGCTTAGTTCTGAAGATAATTTTTCTGCATTAATTGCATCTATAATGGAATCTCTGCTGAAAGCAATTGTGTCTAATTCTCCAATCAGCACTTTTTTTATAGAGCTATAATATTGGTTGTTAAGCTCTGTGGCTTTTATAATAGAGTCTAGTTTAAAGCTTTGTTCTGTTGTGCTTTTTAATAGCTCTAGCGATGAATATCCCGGGACATACTCCTTTAATGGTGTGAAAAAAATAAGGCAAATTGTGGACACGATCAGCGCTCCTGTATATAAAAAACTTGTAAGAAAAACTCCTATTTTGGTGGTTTTAAACGACAGTCTTTCCTCAAAGGTATTCTCATTTGAAACCACGACCTTGTACTCCCTATACAGGTTGTCTAAAAAAGTGGGATTTTTCTTCTTTTTCTTCATACTTTTCAAAAATACTGAAATATAATTACAATTCTAGATTTCATTATAATAGGCAATGGTTTAAAAATAAACTTTTAATTACTAACTTTACACAAAATTTAATGCTATGATTTTATCTGTTTTACCTCTAGCAATCGGCCCATGGCAAATCGTAATTTTAGTTGTTGTTGCCCTTATTGTTTTTGGGCCTATAGGTCTTGGGAAAAAACTAGGAAACCTGGTTAAAGGCACTGGAGAAG
>SGZI01000047.1 GCA_004213965.1 Flavobacteriales bacterium | reverse complement strand
ATCTCCAACATTATAATTTTCTTTAGGGAAAACTACCACTGTATTTTGCTTATTTTTTCCACTCCAATATAGTTTTGATTTTTTTGAAGTTTTCTCAATTAGAACTTCAACTTCTTTGTTTAAAAACTCTTTTGTTCTAACTAGGCTATGATTTCGCTGTAACTCTACAATTTCTTGAAGTCTTCTTTTCTTAGTAGGCTCATCAACATCATCTACTAGTTTTCTTTGAGCAACTGTTCCAGGTCTTTCAGAATATTTATACATGTATCCAAATGAATATTTTACGGTTTCCATTAAATCTAATGTTTGTTTGTGGTCTTCTTCCGTTTCACCAGGAAAACCTACGATTATATCTTGACTAATGCTGCAATCAGGAATAATATCTTTAATATTTTTAATTAATTCTAAATATTCTTCTCTAGAATGTTGCCTATTCATTTCATTTAGAATTTTATTACTTCCACTTTGTACTGGCAAATGAATATGATTACATATATTTTCATATTTAGCCATAATTCTAATTACATCCAATGACATGTCTTGAGGGTTTGAGGTAGAAAATCTGATTCTAATTTTAGGCTGATTCTTAGCACACATTTCTAATAACTTAGAAAAGTTAGTAGCCGTAGATTTTTTAATTTCTGAGGCTTTGCAAAAATCTTTTTTAAGCCCTCCTCCATACCACAGATAACTATCAACATTTTGCCCAAGAAGAGTTACTTCTTTATATCCCTTTTTACTTAAGTCATTTAACTCTTCAATTATGCTTTGCGGATCTCTACTTCTTTCCCTTCCTCTTGTGAATGGAACCACGCAGAATGTACACATATTGTCACATCCTCTGGTTATTGAAATAAATGCATTTATGCCATTAGAATTTAATCTATAAGGGGTAATATCAGAATATGTTTCATCTTTTGATAATAGAACATTTATAGCGCGTTGACCTTTTTCAATTTCATCAATTAAATTTGGCAGATCTTTATAAGCATCTGGACCAACAACTAAATCAACAATCTTTTCTTCTTCAATTAATTTGTTTTTTAATCGTTCAGCCATACATCCAAGTATTCCTACTTTTAAGGACTTTTTTGTCTTTTTTATTTTATTAAATTTTTCTAATCTTTTTCTGATTGTTTGCTCAGCTTTTTCTCTAATAGAGCATGTGTTTAGTAAGATTAAATCGGCATCATCAAGCTCTGTAGTAGTAGCGTACCCCTTTTTAGACAATACCGATGCAACAATTTCACTATCACTGAAGTTCATTGCACATCCATAGCTCTCTATGTAAAGTGATTTCCCCACCTTCTTAGAACTATCTTGATTTTTTAAAATTGTAGACTCACCATTATATAGGTATGGATTTTTTTCTACTTTTTTTAAATCGTTACTCATTATCTATGATTTAAATATAGCTTGCAAATATATTAAAAATACGCCAATTTGTCATGTTTTTGGTATGATATCATTAAATGCATGATTTTTATGGATTAGATGGATATTAAAAAATTCTTCTACATTTGTACATCTTAATTAAAAAAAATGGCAAAGAATTTAGTAATAGTTGAGTCTCCAGCAAAAGCAAAAACAATAGAGAAATTTCTGGGAAATGATTTTAAGGTAGCTTCTAGTTTTGGTCACATATCTGATTTACCTTCTAAAGATCTTGGTGTAGATGTAGAAGGAGATTTTAAACCTAAATATGAAGTATCAAAAGATAAAAAGACTGTTGTTAAGAATCTTAAAGATTTAGCCAATAAGTCTGAAACAATATGGTTAGCTAGTGATGAAGATCGTGAGGGAGAAGCAATTGCATGGCATTTATTTAGGCTATTAAATCTAAAGGAAAGTAATACAAAACGTATTGTGTTTAATGAAATTACAAAATCTGCTATTCAAAAGGCAATAGATAATCCTAGATCAATAGATTACAATCTTGTTGATGCTCAACAGGCTAGAAGAGTTTTAGATAGAATTGTTGGATATGAATTATCTCCGGTTTTATGGCGAAAAATTAAAAGCGGTTTGTCTGCAGGACGAGTTCAATCAGTATCTGTTAGATTAATAGTTGAAAAGGAAAGAGAGATTAAAGGCTTTAATTCTGAAAGTAGCTATAGGATTGATGCTGAATTTATAACAAAAAATGGAAAAAATTTAAAGGCAAAACTTGAAAAAACATTTGATAATAAGGATAATGCTCAAAGTTTTTTAAAGAAAAACATAGGTTCTAGTTTTTCAGTAGAAAGTTTAGAGAAAAAACCCTTAAAAAAATCTCCTTCTGCACCATTTACTACTTCCACATTGCAACAAGAGGCATCTAGAAAATTATATTTTTCTGTATCAAAGACAATGACTGTAGCACAAAGGTTATATGAGTCAGGTCTAATAACATATATGAGAACTGATAGTGTAAATCTTTCGAATTTAGCTAAGGATTCTGCCAAGGATCATATTGTAAAAAATTACGGAAATCAATATTCTAGCTCAAAGTCATATAAAACAAAGTCTAAAGGTGCACAGGATGCTCATGAAGCAATCAGACCAACGGACTTTTCAATGATAGGAGATAATATTGCAGATAATGATCAAAAAAGATTATATCAATTAATTTGGAAAAGAACTATTGCCTCTCAAATGACTGATGCTTCTTTAGAAAAAACAAATGTTAAAATAAAATCCTCTAATCATGAAATTTTATTTACTTCAACTGGTCAAGTAGTCAAATTTGACGGGTTTTTAAAAGTATATTCTGAAGCAAAGGGCGATGGAGTAGAAGAAGATAATTCTATTTTACCTAAAATTGATTTGAATGAAGATTTAAAGTTTACTTATATCAGGGCTAATCAGAGATTTTCTAGACCTCCATTTAGATATACGGAAGCATCATTAGTGAAAAAATTAGAAGATTTAGGAATTGGAAGACCTTCCACTTATGCACCTACTATATCTACAATTCAAAATAGAGGATATGTAGAAAAAGGAACTGTAGAAGGAGAAAACAGAGATTATATACAATTAATTTTAGAAAATAATGAAATTAGTGAAAACACGCTACAGGAGAAAGTAGGTTCAGATAAGGGAAAATTAGTTCCAACAGATATAGGAATGATTGTAACAGACTTTTTAATAAATCATTTTGAAAACATTATGGATTATAATTTTACGGCTAGTGTTGAAGAAGATTTTGATAATATAGCTGATGGTAAACAAGAATGGACATCAATGATGAAAGAGTTTTACAAAAAATTTCATCCTGTAGTAGAGGATGTAAGTAAAAATGCTGAAAGGGAATCTGGAAAAAGGATATTGGGAGCTCATCCTGAAAATAAAAAAGAAGTAAGTGTTAGATTAGGGAAATTTGGACCAATGATTCAAGTTGGGACTGTTGAGGATGAAGAAAAGCCTGTTTTTGCAAGTTTGCCCCCTGAAATGCAGATTGAATCAGTAACATTAGAGGAGGCGCTTGATTTGTTTTCTTTACCTAGAGAATTAGGAGAATACAATAATGAAACTCTATTAGCTAACAATGGAAGGTATGGACCATATGTAAAATATGGGAAAAAATTTGTTTCAATCCCAAAAGGGAAGTCTCCATTGTCAATTTCAATTGAAGAAGCGGTAGAGCTTATAAAGATTAAGGAAAAATCAGAAGCACCAATTTATAATTATGAGGGGTTAGATGTACAAAAAGGTAAAGGTAAGTTTGGACCATTTATTAAATGGAATAATATGTTTATTAATGTTGGAAAAAAATATGATTGGGATAACTTATCTGAAAATGATATTATTGAGCTTATTGAGGATAAAAAGAAAAAAGAGAAGGAGAAGCTTATTCATAACTGGGCAGAAGAAAATATAAGAGTTGAAAAGGGGAAATGGGGTAAAATATATATAATTAAGGGAAAAATTAGAAAAGAATTATCTAAAACTATTGATCCTAAAGAATTAAGTCTTGATGATGCTATAAAAATACTAGATAATAAAAAAGAATAGATTAATTTAGCCCTATAATGGATCCCAACTTTTTAACCTCTGTTCAAGACAATATTTTAACCCCTGTTGAGGATCATATACTTTCTCATAATAAAATAATTTCAGCATTAATTCTAGGTAATAAAATAAGTGTTCATACAAAAGAAAATGGTGTTCCTGATATTGACAAAGTTGATATTGCTCTAATTGGTGTTCCAGAGAACAGAAATGATATTAATTATATAGGAGAAGATATAAATCTTGGTGAAATAAGAAAATCTTTTTATTCATTATATCCAGGAAATTGGTCTATTAAAATTGCTGATTTTGGCGATATTAATCCAGGCGAAACTGTTGATGATACTTATGAGATCGTAAGATCAATTATTTCATATTTTATTAAAAATGATGTTATCCCAGTTATTATTGGTGGAAGTCAGGATTTGACCTATGCAAACTATAGGGCCTATGATGATTTTAAGAAAACAATAAATATAGTTAATGTTGATTCTAACTTTGATTTAGGAGACTCGTCAAAACCTATAAAAAATAATAGCTATCTAGGAAAGATAATTTTGGAGGAGCCACATAATCTTTTTAACTATACTACATTAGGATATCAAACATATTATAATCCTCAAATTGAGATAGATTTGATGGAAAAACTGTACTTTGAAGCCTATAGGTTAGGAGAGGTGTGTAATAATATCACTTCAGCTGAACCTGTAATGAGAGATGCAGATATAGTAACTATAGATCTTAGATGTATTAAATCCTCTGAACTAAGTTCAAGACAAAAATTATCTCCAAACGGTTTTGATGGTAAGGAAATTTGCTCAATAAGCAGATATGCAGGGATTAGTAATAAGGTTTCCTCTTTTGGAATTTTTGAATATAGATCATCTAATGAAGATGAAATTACTGAGATGTTAATCGCACAGATATTATGGTATTTTATTGAAGGAGTTAACTGTAGAATTATAGATAATGATTTTACAAACATTGCTAGTTTTCAAAAATTCATTGTAGAAGTTGAAAAATATGAACTAATTTTTTACAAGAGCATAAAGACTGCTAGATGGTGGATTGAAATACCAAATTCTTCAAATAACAATAATAAACTCAAAGAACATTCGTTATTACCCTGTACGCATGATGATTATCAGAATGCGAATGATGGCATTATACCAGATAGATGGTACAAGGCTCATAAAAAAAATATTATATAACAGGTTAAAACAAAAAAACAGAAATTATAATGTCTATTATTTAGGTTTATTTTCTTTGTCTTGTTCATTTTAATTTGTTTTTTTGCATAAATAAGGGTAAGTTTACCCACTTTTTTAACTTTTGAAATAAGAGAGAAAATGAGGAAATTATTAGCGATTTGTTTATTATTTGTCTTTGCTTTAGGTTGTGGATCCAAAGGAAATCAAGCCGTTACTGGTAAGAAGTCTAAAGGGGAGCTAGTTGGAGTAAAAGGTAAAAAATACTTTCCTGAGAAGCCATTTGGAATGGTTTTAGTTCCTGGAGGCTCCTATATTATGGGTAAATCTGATGATGATCTTCCTGCACTGGAGGATGCCCCTACAAAGACTGTTACCGTTAGATCTTTCTATATGGATGAAACAGAGATTACAAATGCTGAATATAGGCAATTTGTTTATTGGGTAAGAGATTCAGTGATTAGAACAGCTCTTGCTAATAGAGCTGAAGATGTAACTGGCGGAGAACCTATAGAGGGTGGTGGTGATGGAATTGCCCAATTTGCATATATTGATGCTGACACTTCTGGTTTAAGTGTATATGATAAATATATGAAGGATGTATATGAAAGAAGAAAGCTGAATTGGGATGTTGATTTAATTTTTGAAAGAAATGAATATCCAGACGAAGATTATTTAGAAGTAATGGAGAGTTTTTTCATTCCTGAAGATGAAGTTTTTAACGACGTAAGGACATGGGATGTTACAAATTTTAAGTTCGCTTATTTAGATAGCAGGGTTCAGGAGTATTTAGACGAGAAACAAATATTAGTTGAAGCACTTGCAAATGATGATATAGCACCAATATATAATCCATCAGACAAGCAATTAGAAGAAGAATTTCCTGGGTTTAAAAGATCTAATTTTATAACTAGAGAAACACTTGAAATTTATCCTGACACAACAGTTTGGATTACTGATTTTAAATACTCTTATAATGAGCCAATGCATAATGATTATTTTTGGCATGATGCATACAGTACTTACCCTGTAGTTGGTGTTACTTGGAAACAGGCAAATGCATTTTGCCAGTGGAGAACAAATACTAAAAACGCTTATCAAAGAACAAAAAAGAAAAAAAGTTTAGTCCCAGAATTTAGACTGCCAACTGAGGCAGAATGGGAATACGCTGCAAGAGGAGGTCTTCAAAGTGCTATGTATCCATGGGGAGGTCCTTATACAAAGAATGATAGAGGTTGTTTTATGGCAAACTTTAAGCCTATGAGAGGTGATTATGCAGTAGATCAGGCGTTATACACCGTAGAAGCTAATGCATATGATCCAAATGGATATAATCTATTTAACATGGCAGGGAATGTGTCTGAATGGGTTGCTTCTTCATATGAACAAGATGCTTATGAATTTTCAGCTTCTATGAATCCAAATGTAAATAATCTTTATAATGAAAAGAAAGTCATTAGAGGTGGTTCATGGAAAGATGTAAAATATTTTTTACAAGTAAGTTCAAGAGATTACGAATATGAAAATCAACCTAGAAGTTATATTGGTTTTAGAACAGTTCATGATTATTTAGGAGCAGATATGACTGCTAATGCAATGACCAATACGACTACAAAAAAAAGAAACAATAAAAGAAGTTCATTAAAATAATAAATTAAACAACAACAAAAATTAGAAATTATGGCATTAAGATTAAGTAAAAACGCAATGAATATGGCTTACGGCCTTGGAGCATCAGTAGTAATTATTGGAGCTTTGATGAAAATTATTCACCAAGATTTAGGACCAATTACTGGAAACACTATGTTGACAATAGGTCTTGTAACTGAGGCATTAATATTTGCTATGTCAGCATTTGACCCACCAGCAGAAGATTATGCTTGGGAAGAAGTTTATCCTGAGTTAGCTGGAGGTAAATCTGGTTCTGGTGATAAAAAGAGCCCAAAGGCTATGATGAGCGAACATATTGCAGATATGATTAAAAAAGCTGAACTAGACCAGAGTGTTGTAAATGGTTTAACTCAAAGTATTAAAGATTTTGAAGCATCTGCAAAAGCAGGAGCAAACAATGCAGGAGAATTAGCAAGAATCAACAAAGAATTCGCTGAAAATGCAAATAAGCTAACATCTCAAATGGAATCACTGGCTAACAATCTAGAATCTTTAAACAGTGTATATGGAGGAGTCCTTAGCGCTATGAACAAAAAGTAACAAAAGAAAACTTTGTTAAATAATATTAATTTTTAAAAAATAAAATTATGGCAAGTGGTAAAGAAACTCCAAGGCAGAAGATGATTAACCTTATGTATTTAGTATTTATAGCAATGCTTGCTTTAAATATGTCAAAAGAAGTATTAACAACTTTTGGAGAAATAGATGAAAAGGTTAGTAAGTCTACTACCAATATTAAAGCTAAAAACTCTTCTGATCTAGAAGATCTAGCAAAAGATGCACAAACTGATGCATCAAATTGGGCTGATGCATATGAGATGGTAGATCAAATATCATCTTTAGCAAATGAATTGGATTCATATATTAATAGTGAGGTTAAATTTCCTATTGTAATGAAGGAAGATAAATATGACAAGAACAGAGACGGAAACACAAAGGATTTAATACCTGATTATGAACAAATGGATAATGCAAAAGAATACGATGAACTATTTTTTGATGGCGATAATTTCACTGCTACTGGGGATAGTTTACTAATGTATATTGATAGATTTAGAGAAGGATCTATTACTGCATTAGACAGTCTAA
>SGZI01000046.1 GCA_004213965.1 Flavobacteriales bacterium | reverse complement strand
GATGATGTTTAAAGAATTTCTTTTATTTTTTGAATTATCTCTTCAGTTGAAATGCTGTTAATTGCATTTTTATAGCCTTCTGGATATTTATCACCATAGATGGAAGTTGGTATTTTAGGATACTTCTTTCTATCAGGCATAATAGAGTTTTCTGTGTTTTGATTAAAAGGAAGAAACCCTGCATAAGGATGTGTAACTCCCCATATTGTAATTACCTTAACTCCATACATTGCTGCTAAATGTCCATTTGCTGAATCCATTGAGATCATTAAGTTCAGGTTAGACATAAAATCCATTTGATCAGAAAGGGTAAACCCATTGACAAGGCTAAAAACATTCTTATTATTTTCAGATATTTCGCCTAGAAGTTTTCCCTCAATTTCTCCACCGCCAAACAATAATATTATATGTTCTTCAGAAACATATTCTATAACTCTCTTCATCTTTTCAAAAGAATAGGTTTTAGCTTCATGCTTGGCAAATGGAGCTATACCAATTAGCTTTTTATTCGAATCTATTATTACTTTTTTGTTATACTTTTCTAGGTTTGTTTTTTTTGGAAAGACTGGTTTTGCGATACTTACACTCATATTTAACTTATTAAATACATCCAAATATCTTTGATGGGTAGTCTTTATTTGTTTGAACACTGTGCCATTAATCAAACTTGTCTTTTGCCTTCTACCTTTATCAATCTGATGAAAATTTCTTCCCCATAAAAATTTTAAAAAATTTGTTCTTAGTACATTATGTAGATCAATTACAGCATCTATATTTAACTCTTTCAATTCATTTTTTAATCTAAATATCCCTATTAATCCGCTATGCCTCCCTTTTGGTTCAAATGCTATTAGATTAGCTTTCTTAAATTCTCTAAATAATTCTAGAAATATAGGTTTTGTTAAAATTGAAATTTTAACTTTTGGGTATTGTTCTATAACAGTTCGAATCACTGGAATTGTCATGGCCACATCGCCCATTGATGTAAGCCTAATAATTAAAATATGCTTAATTGATTCCAAAATAATTTATAGAAACTATTGTTTGTTTTTCCTTAGTATTGGGTTAAGCTCTTCATCATTATACATTTTCATTTGCTTATAGGTCTTCATATATTTATAGCCGTCAGATATTTCGTTTAAGAGCTCATCTATGGCCGTTGACAAATCATCTCTTTGCTGAATTAATACTGATAATTTTAAAGAACAATTATTTTTATGAATCTCTGTTGCATCTAGTCTCCCTGCCTCAATATTCATATGATATATTTTCAATTCTAAGATTGATAATCTGTCCAAAGCCCAAGCAGGGCTTTCTGTATTAATTGTAGCGCTTTCTAAGACCTTAATATGAGAGTATTTTTTTAAAAAATACTCATCAAGCAGTTCAACTGTGTCTGTGCGGTCCTGATTAGATAAATCAATTTTTCTTTTTAAATTAAGCGCCTCGACTGGGTCTATATTAGGATCTCTAATTATATCTTCATAAGCCCATTGAATCGTATCTATCCATGATTTTTTATAAAGCAAGCTTTCTATGTATTCTTCTGTTAGACTGTATCGATTTGTTAGTGCCTGATCAATACTTCCTGTTTTTTTAAAATCAGCTGTAGCCTGATTAAATATTTTTATTGCCTTTTTTGTAAACATATCTCTCAAAGATACCTCATTTAAAATAAATAATATTTATAATTATTAGCAAAATCACCGCAATATCTAACGTCCATTTATAACTTATGGTTTCCATTATTTTGCTTGCTAATACTAGGAATGGAAATAAAAAACAAATGAACGTGTCTTCAGGTAGATTAAATCCACTTATAGCAAATGCAATGAGAAAAATTAATAAAATAATTGAAAATGTTTTTGTGTTTTCAATAGACTTATTCCCATATGTTATAAAATATACTACTAGTCCAAGCATCATTATTAATAATAATACTATTCGGCCTGGAGTACTAAAAATCAAATTATATTGGCCATTGTAAATGAATATAGATTCGTTTAAAAACTCCTTAATAAATTCTGGAAAAGCAATAAAATCAAATATTGATATCTCAATCAAATATGAAGCAAATAAAGCAGCTGTTGATCCAATAATAATGATGCCAATTGTTCTAATATTAACAAAAGAATGCAAAAACGCTGCTAGCAAAACAACCAGTAAAAAAAGAATTAAAGGGGGGAATAAAACAGCGCCAAAAGTTATCCAAAGCGAAGAGTCAAGCAACTTTTTTAATTCGTCTTTTCCAGACTTTAGGCTAATTGTTCTTCTAATTCCAAGCAAAACAAAAAGATTAGCAAGAATGATGTCCACAAAAAAAATCTTGGGAAACAAGGCAGTGACAAAGACTATAAAAGCAACTATTGGGTAGTTGTTTTTTTCTGTCAATTTATTCTTTGTAATTATAAAAGAAGATAGCAAAAGTGAAAGGAATAATGATCCAGCTATTGACAATTGAAACATAAACAAACTTGTAGTGCTATCTATCCATTCAAGCGTATAGTTTTGAAAAAAAACAAGTATGAATAGATAAATTATAGGTATAAAAAAATGGACTGTTCTAGATCTGTCAAAAAAACTTGTAATCATAGAAAGATTTGTATATTTGCAAAGTAAATTAATTTATTTTAAAATGAGAGGATTCTTTTACGGAATAGAAGATTTGTTTGTTAATTATCTCTTTTTGCCTTTTGATTTTCTTAGATCATTGGCAGAAAGCGACTGGTGGATGTCTAATATTGTTGGCTGGTTCTTTTTTCTAATTGGATTTACTGCCTTTGTTTATTGGATGTTACAATTAAAATCTTTTGATGATAAAAAAGAAGAAAATAAAAGTATTACAGCGCACTCTTATTTATAAATCAAATCCTATGTCGCGCCTATAGCGCATATCCTTAAAATCTATTTTTGAAATATTTCTATATGAAGTTTTTAGTGCTTCTTTGTAATTTTCTGATAAAGAGGTGATCGCCAAAACTCTTCCCCCAGAAGTAACTATTTTATCATTATCTAGTCTTGCCCCAGCATGAAAGACTATAGAATCATTAACATTCTCTATTCCTGTAATTTCATATCCTTTTTGATATGATTCTGGATAGCCGCCTGAAACTACCACTACAGTAACTGCCGACCTTTCGTCAATTAATATAGAATGGCTTTGTAAGGTTTGGTTATAAAGTGATTCAAAAATCTCTACTATGTCATTTTGAATCCTTGGAAGTACGGCTTCGGTTTCTGGATCCCCCATTCTAACATTATATTCAATTACATAAGGATCATCATTTACCATAATTAATCCTATAAACACAAATCCCTGAAAAGGAATTTGATCTTTTTTTAACCCTTCAATTGTAGGCTTAATTATGGTTTGTTCTATTTTGTTCATAAGAATGTCGTCAACAAAAGGCGGAGGAGAGATGGCTCCCATTCCTCCTGTATTTAACCCTTGGTCTCCTTCTCCTATTCTCTTATAATCCTTAGCGGTAGGAAGAATCTTATAAGATTCTCCATCAGTAATCACAAAACAGCTAAGTTCGACGCCTTTTAAAAACTCTTCTATTACCACTTGAGAGCTCGCTTCTCCAAATTTATTTTCACATAACATTTTATAAAGCTCTTTTTTGGCTTCATCTAGGGTCTGAATTATTAGAACTCCTTTTCCTGCTGCAAGACCATCTGCTTTTAAAACATAAGGAGGCCTTAATGATTCTAAAAATCTATTTGCTTCATTTATTTGATTCTCATTGAATGTTTGATGAGCTGCTGTTGGAATGTTGTGGCGATTCATAAATTCTTTTGCAAAATTTTTGCTGCCTTCTAACTGTGCCCCTTTAGTCTGTGGCCCTATTACCATGACATCTCTTAAATCATTATCGTTTAAGAAAAAATCGTGAATTCCGTTTACAAGAGGGTCTTCAGGGCCTACAACCACCATATTAATCTGGTGTTGTAAAACTGCATTTTTTATTTCTTTGAAGTTGTTATAGCTAATATTTAAGTTTTGGCCAACCTGTGCTGTGCCTGAATTTCCCGGCGCAATAAATAGATTGTTACAATGCTTGCTTGATTTTATCTTTTTAGCAAAGGCATGTTCTCTTCCGCCAGAACCTAAAACAAGTATATTCATAAATTTTTATATAGGGTAGTAAAAATACTAGATGTCTGAGAATAAAAAAATTAATATGCTTTTTTCTCTCCTCTTAGTGAATTAATAACGGTTAATAAGATTATTTTAATATCCAATAACAAAGACCAATTTTCAATATAATTGATATCATACTTAATTCTATTAACAATGTCTGGTTGTGTTTGAATTTCTCCTCTATATCCATTGACTTGAGCAAGCCCTGTTATTCCTGGTTTTATAAAGTGTCTTACCATAAACTTATCTATTGATTTAAGATATTTTTCATTTTCATTCACCATATGTGGCCTCGGTCCAACAACAGACATGTTCCCTGCTAATACGTTAAAAAATTGTGGAAGCTCATCTATACTTGTCTTTCTTAAAAATGCGCCAATCCCAGTAAGTCTTTTGTCGTTTCTAGTAGCTTGTATAGTATCTGCGTCAGCATTAATTTTCATCGATCTAAATTTGTAACAGTAAAACTGTTTGAAGTTATATCCATTTCTTATTTGTCTAAAAAAAACAGAGCCATTAGATTCTGATTTAATAATTATTGCCAGTATAGGAATTAGCCATGACAACAGAAAAACTATAACAAATAAAGAAAAAACAATGTCAAAAAGCCTTTTTATAAATTTATTAAAAGGCTCATCTAATAAAATATTTCTTAAAGAAAGTACAGGAACATAGTCGTATGTTTCATACTTGAGCTTCTTTGAATATAAGTTTTCAAAGCTTGGAATAAACTTAATTGTTTTTAGATTATTCTCAGCAAAATCAATAATTGTTTTTATTTGAGCCTGACTTAAGGAGGGCAATGAGCAGTATATTTCATCTATATTTTCTTTTAAGATAAAATCAAGGTGTTTTACTACATCTTCTTCCTTATTGGGCAAAAATGTTTTAATATGCCTATATCCTGTAGATGTTTTTTCTTGAAAAAATTTCTCTAAACTATTACTTTCTGCTCCATTTCCTATTATGACTGTTCTTCTATAGTTTCCTCCAAAATCTGATCTAAATTTTATCATAAAATAATAGATGGTATACTTAATTACGCCTATTGTAAGTGCAGCATATAGCGTAAATAATAGTATTTTTTGAGGAGGAATCTCTAAGAAGGGGAAAAGGCCTGAAACAGAAAACATTGCAAACAAAAACAAAACAAACTGTAAAAGTATTAGGTGTAATATTTTTATTTCAGAGGTATATCTATAGACATTGTAATACCTAGAAAATATCGCTATAACAATCCATGTAACAGAAACTAAAATACAAAGCCAATTAGGCGACACATTACTAAAAAATTCATTTATTACAAGAAAATTAATTACAGACAAATCTATTGTGTAGGTTATTGGCCTAATATATCTTGAAAATCTTCCCTGTTTTTTTCTTGGCATTATTAACTTGTGTTTCTTTACAACGCTTAGTAGAAGGCAAAATTGCTTATAGTGATAAATAGTTTTTGTATGTAATTAACTGGAAAAATATCTGTAGTGGTTTGTTAAATTTTGAATATAATTTGATAGAAGATAATTTTTTTGATAATGTTTGTATCCGTTCTCTTCAAATTCTATTCTCTTCGCTTTATCTTCTAAAAGAGTACAGATCTTTTTACTCATTGCCTCTTGGTCCTGATCATTAATTAAATATCCTGTCTCATTATCAACTATTAAGTCTTTATTTCCGTCGCAGTTTGTTAATACACATGGTGTTTTTAGGTAAAGGCTTTCAATAACTGCATATGGCATTCCTTCATACCTAGATGTTGAAACATAAACTTGAGAATATTTTATAATAGCCATTGCCTCTTCTCTTTTGACCCATGGTAATATTGTAATATGGTCTGAAAGGTTTCTTTGAATTACAAGCTTTTTTATATTATTAAGGCTCGGGCTATACTCCCCTGCTCCAACTATATAAAGATGTGTGTTTTTATGTTTCTTTTGAACTAGCCTAAAAACTTCCACTAGCATTTCTGTGTTTTTTTGGTAAGAAGGTCTTCCTACAGTGCATATATACTTTCTATGTTTAATTCTCTCGCTATTATTGCTCGGCTGTTTTGTTGGGCTTATTGCATTCTTCAAAACAATTACATTAGACGGACTAAACCCTACAATATTAATAGCCTGATCTTTTTCTGATTTTGAAGTTGCTAGCAGGGTCGTTCTCCTGGTTCTTAACAATTGTTCAATAAAAATAAACATCTTCCTTTTTAAATAATTATTCGTGCTTAAAAAGGAAAAGGCGTGAGGCGTGTACAAAATATTAACGTTAGAAAACATTGCCGCAATTCTAGCGATTACTCCTGCCTTGGCGCTATGGGCATGAATTAAGTTTGGTTTTTCTTTTTTTATAATTTTGGCCATATTAATAATGGCTAATAAATCCTTTGAAACATTTATTTCCCTCTGAATAGTAAGTTCATAGTGTTTTATTTCTTTTTTTTCTGAGTCTGTTATTTTTCTTTTTTTGTCAATGTTTTGTGACAAAACAATGTTTTCAATCAGTTTTGGATTTGTATTGTTAATTATTTGTCTTACACAGATCTCAACACCGCCAACAAAATTTAAAACATGAAGTACTTTAATTTTTTTCATTGCTTAATCGGTTTTTTTAATATTATTGCCAATATTAGTGCAAAAACAAACACTCCAAAAGTTCTGTGAAAACTGTTTTCAATACACATAAATAAAATTAGCACAATCAATAAATTTAAATTGTAAATTGAGTCTTTAGCTTTTATTACTAGAATTCCTAAAAAAACGAGAAATAATACTAGGCCTAAAATTCCTGTACTTATTAAAAGATCCAAATATTGATTGTGTGTGTTAAAATCTCTGTCTAAAAACCAATTTCGCTTCCTTTCAGGATTAATTTGTTTATATTCTTTTCTAAGAAGTTCTTGAGTTTTTCCAAAGCCTAGTCCTGAAATCTTGTTTTCACTTTCATTGAATATGGTCAGAGCTGATTTCCATATTAAATATCTTGGCTCATGAGTTTTTACTTTCTCAATATAACTTTCTCGAAAATCATCTTCTATATATAAAAATCTTTGTGATAAATTATAGCTGCCTAAAAAAGCTAAGAGAGCAACGGCCATAACAGTTAATAAAGCTCTGTTCCTCTTTTTTGATTCTAGGGTTTTCCAAAGAATACTTGTTAGCGCTATTAGCACTAAAATAATAGCACTTCTTGACGCAATTAAAAATATGCTGAGCAGTAAAAAACCTGCTGCAGATAAATAGATTGTTTTATATTTTTTATTTGTTATTAAGAAGTAAAGCTCTGCACAAAAGATAAAAGAAATAACGCTAAAAACACCCAAATACAGCCTTGGAGTCATCATTAATTCAGCAACAATTTCTCCTTTATAAAACACTAAACTGCCTGTTTCTAAAATGTAAAGTAAAATTCTTATAAGTGTAATTCCAGAACTTAATATTGTCCCTGCTATAAATGCATTTTTTAAAGAAGCTTGTGATTTAATGAAAGAAAAAAGAATAACCAAAAGACCTATCTGGCCAATTTTTCTTAGCTCTGAAAAGTCTGCAATAAATGTTCCTTCATAAACTGATGCAAAACCAATTACCAAAAAAAACACGACATAAATAATATAAGCTTTTTTAGAAAGCATTTTTTTTAGTTGTTTTTTATCAACAATAAAAAAGGCAAGCACTAAAATACATCCCATAATAATGCTACTAACCGCATGTGCTAGTGGAATAAAAGGGATGTAAAAGCATAAAAGCATGCATAATAACAAGTATCCTCTATTTAATGAAATTTTCATGTTTTTTGTTTATGCTTTTTGAAATTTTGTTTTTATAAAATTGCTAATTTCTCTACTATAAAATAAAAGTATTACACTGCGAATAATGCCATAAATTGGATAAATTCCAAAATA
>SGZI01000045.1 GCA_004213965.1 Flavobacteriales bacterium | reverse complement strand
TTATTCATAGCTTGTTCAACTTCCATAGCCCTATCAATTCCTTGACTCAAAGCAAAAATTGAAGGACCTGATCCTGAAATTGAACACCCTAAAGCTCCTGCCTCTAAAGCTGCTGATTTAACCTCATAAAAATTAGGTATGAGCTTACTGCGATGTTTTTCAATTAAATGATCATTCAGAGATGTTTTGATTAAATCATAATCACTAACATGCAAACTGTGTATAAGACTCCCAAAATTTGCTATCTGCTTTGTAGCATTTACTAAACTTACATCCTTTGGCAATATACTTCTTGAGTAAGCAGTTTTTATTTCAATGTGAGGGTGAATTACGGTGCAGTATAAATCATCTGGAGTTGGTATTTTTATTATTTCTAAAGGAGAAAGACTTTTAACTAAAACAAACCCTCCCAATAATGCGGGAGCAATATTGTCTGGATGCTCAAACATACCATCATTCTCCATATCCTTCATTGCAAACTTTATTAGATCTGCAATGGTAAACGGGTCTCCCATTAATTTATTTATAGCAAATACACAACCCGATGCGCTTGCACCACTACTACCAATTCCACTACCAGGTTTTATTTTTTTTATTATTTCAATTTCAAAACCACAATCTGGGTTTAAACTATCAATTAGCGCCAATGCAGAAACTGATGCCGCATTTTTAGAAATATCTAAAGGAAGTTTATAATCAGAAAAGTTATTAATTTTTATACCCTTTTCAGTTGTTTTTCTAACAATCATTTCATCTCCAATAGACTCCAAAGGGAATCCAAGAATATCAAACCCACAAGCAACATTAGAAACTGTTCCTGGTGAAAAAACTCTGACTTCACTTTTCATAATGAATTGCTTATTTTATTTATAACAAATTTAACTTTTAATTCTTTATATATTATAATGGAATCTGTAAATTGGGACCTATAAATTATTTAAAATAAAAGAAAATGAAAATGCTTAAAAGAATATTAGTTTTAATCGCCTTAGTTTGTTCTTACTCAATAAATGCGCAAACAGTTGATGAAATAATTAGTAACTATTTTGAAAATACTGGAGGAGTAGAAAATTGGGAGAAAATTGAAGGTGTTAAGATGAGCGCTAAAGTTAACCAAGGTGGAATGGAAATTCCTATTGAAATCGTTCAGTTAAAGAGTGGTAAAATGATGACAACGATTAATTTTCAAGGTCAGTCAATCAAACAAGGAGTGTTTGATGGAGAGGTTCTTTGGAGCACAAATTTCATGACTCAGAAAGCTGAAAAAAGTGATGAAGAGGCAATAAATATGGTTAAAAATGAAATGAATCAATTTCCTGATCCATTTTTAAACTATAAAGAAAAAGGATTTACAGCTGAACTAATGGGAACTGAAACTGTTGATGGTGCAGAAACATTTAAAATTAAACTAACTACTACACCAAATATTATTGAAGGCAAGGAAGTTCCTAGTGTGTCATACTACTTTTTTGACAATGAAAATTTTGTTCCTATTCAAGTTCAAGAAGAAATTATGGAAGGACCTGGAAAAGGAATGGTTTCTGAAGTTAAAATGAGTGATTATCAAGAAGCAGGTGATGTATACATGCCTTATTCAATGACACAGGGAGTAAAAGGTCAACCAGGCGCTCCAATAACAATGGACAGTATTGAGATTAATCCAACAGTAGATGATAGTGAATTCGCATTTCCTGAAGAAGAAACTCCAGAAGAAAACTAATTAAACAAATACATTCTCATTCAATTCAATAAACTATGAAAAAGATATTTTTAGTTTGCATAGCTATTTTTTTATTTCAAAATACATCATACAGTCAATCAAACATTAAATTAGAAAACTTATTTGGTGATCTAAGAGCTAGACATATTGGTCCAGCAGTGATGAGTGGTAGAATTAATGATATGGAAAATCATCCAACAGATCCAAAAATAATTTATGCTGGAGCTGCAGGTGGAGGTGTTTGGAAATCAAATGATGCAGGAACTACATTTAATCCAATATTTGATGAATTTTGTCAATCAATTGGAGCTATAGAAATTGATCCTAATGATCCTGACAACACTATATATGTTGGAACGGGAGAAACATGGCCTAGAAATAGTGTTTCAGTAGGGGATGGATTATACAAGTCGGTTGATGGCGGAAATAATTGGAAAAAAATTGGATTTGAAAAATCTGAGAGAATTGCAAATATTATTGTTAACCCAAATAATTCAAAAGAAATTATTGTTGGTGTATTAGGTGCTCTCTGGTCTGATAGTCAGGATAGAGGAGTCTATAAATCAACTGATGGTGGATTAACATGGAAGCAAATACTATATGTGAATCAATCAACAGGATGTGCAGATCTAGCAATCAATCCTAATGATCCAAATATTATATATGCCTCCATGTGGGAATTTAGAAGAACAGGCTGGTCATTTAATTCTGGAGGAGAAAACAGTGCTTTATACAAATCAATTGATGGTGGAGTAAGCTGGAAAAAAATTCATAACGGATTTCCTGAAGGTAAACTAGGAAGACTTGCAATTGCAGTTGCTAATTCAAATCCAGAAGTAATATATACTGTTATAGAAGCAGAAAAAGATGAGAAGAAAGGAATATACAAGAGTGTTGATGCAGGTGATAGCTGGAAACAAATGAATAATGATTTTGGAATCACGGTAAGGCCTTTTTATTTCTCCAGAATAGTTGTAGACCCTAGGGATGAAAACATTATTATTAAAGGAGGACTATCTGGATCTATCTCAAAAGATGGAGGAGAAACTTTTAAAGATTTAGGATTTATGCATCCTGATATTCATGATGCAGTTTTTGATATTAATAATTCAGATGTTTTATATGTAGGAACTGATGGAGGTGTATACAGATCTTGGAATAAGGGGACAACAATGGAAATAGTTGAAAACCTGCCTCTATCTCAATTTTATCATATTAGTGTTGACAATGAGACTCCCTATAATGTTTATGGCGGACTACAAGATAATGGATCATGGTATGGGCCATCATTTGCGCCAGGGGGAATAACTGCTAAAGAGTGGAATCCCGTAGGACAAGGTGATGGTTTTAGAGTGCTTAGACATCCAACAAAAAATATTATTTATTCTGAAATGCAAGGAGCTGAAAATGTTTGGAGATATGATGCTGATAATAATCTGGTAAAGACTATACAGCCTCTTGCTGTAAGTGGTTATGAAGATTATAGATTTAATTGGAATGCTCCTATTGCAACTAGTTCTAATAAGCCTAATAGACTTTATATTGGTAGTCAATATTTACATAAATCAGAAGATATGGGAGACGACTGGGAAATTATATCTCCTGATTTAACAACTAATAATTCTGAAAAACAGAATCAAGAAGATTCTGGCGGTTTATCAATGGATAATTCTGGAGCTGAAAACCATACCACTATTTTTACAATTGCTGAATCTCCACTGGATGAAAATATTATATGGGTAGGAACAGATGATGGTAATATACAAGTGACAGCCGATGGAGGCAAAACATGGGAAAATACTATTTCTAATGTTCAAGGAGTTCCAAAAAATACATGGGTTTATCATATTGAGGCAAGCTCACATGATTCAAATACAGCATATGTAGTTTTTGATGGACATACATCAGGTGACATGACTCCATATGCCTATAAAACCACAGATCTTGGTAAGACTTGGAAAAACATAATTCCATCTCAAGATGTTTATGGATTTGTAAGAAATATTCAGGAAGATTATGTTAATTCTGATTTACTTTTTTTAGGAACTGAATTTGGTTTATATATAACTGTAGATGGAGGTGAAAATTGGGCGAAATTTACTAAAAATATGCCATCTGTAGCAGTTCATTTTATTGATCTACAAAAACAGACAAATGATCTTGTGATGGGAACTCATGGAAGAGGTGTAATTATAATTGATGACATATCACCTCTAAGAGAAATAAAACCTGAGACACTTTCTGGTAAGTTGCATTTTTTCAGTGAAGATACCTACACTATGAATGATTACAGTGGATTTGCAGATAATTTTGGCAGGGAAACACAATTTGTTGGGGAAAACCCTTCTTTTGATTGTGAAATAAAATATCTTCTTCCCAAAAGACATACGTTTGGTAAAATGACTTTTGAAATTCAAGACATGGATGGTAATTTACTTGCTAAACTTGGTGCTGGGAAATCAAAAGGAATAAATATAGTAAACTGGAATTATACCATCAAGCAACCAAAAATTGCAAAAGGGAAAACATTTAGTTTTGGAGGATTTACATCTCCAAGAGTTGCCGCTGGAACTTATAAAGCAGTGATTAAGAAAGGTAGAGATACTTATGAGAAAGTATTCAATGTAGAGTATGATAAAAAAACTGGTCTAAATCCTAATGAAAGAAAGATGCAATATGAAGTTGTCATGAAAATGTACAATATGGTTCAAGGATTAGCATACTTAGTTTATAAGTTAGATGCTATTGTAGAAGATGAAAACACTAATAAAAAGACTGTTTCCAAATTAAACGACTTAAAAGAAACTCTTGTAATAACAACTGGGGATAATTATGTAGGAACGGCTAAAAAACAACTTAGAGAGAAAATGGCAGATTTATATAGTAAAATAGCATCAAGTTATGATAAGCCTTCAGATAATGAACTTGATAATTTAAGCTTAATTGAAAGTGAATTTAACATGGCTAAAACAAAGTTTAATAAACTTAAGAAGAAAGTTAAAATAGAGGGCTTAAGTTTAAAATCCTTTGAGGAGTTTATAAGTGAATAATGAAAAAAATCATTTTACTAATTCTAATTATTTCTTTTTCGTGCAGTACAAAAGAAGATTCCCAAGAACAAAATAATATTGATTGTTCAGGAGATTATTCAACTGCTGGTATATTAGTTAATATTAATGAAGAAATCTACAATGATGATGAATCAATTAACAATTATAGCAGATATTCCTGGTCATCTGATGGG
Organism: Flavobacteriales bacterium; assembly: GCA_004213965.1. Lineage (GTDB taxonomy): Bacteria > Bacteroidota > Bacteroidia > Flavobacteriales > Flavobacteriaceae. The sequence goes on along the minus strand of SGZI01000045.1, from coordinate 3,925 downwards.
TATGACAGAATTCTAAATGGAAATGGAATTCCAAATCATGAGGTTGGAACATTTCCAAACAACGGTAATCCAAACACTATAAGTGAACAAACTGTAAATAAGAGTTTTACACTTTGCCCTATAATAGTTTCTGAAAGTGGATTAGAAGTAGGTGGTCCTGGTTCGGCTATTGCTTATGCTTTAAATAGTGTCAAATTTGATCCTGCAACTGCAGGGAAATGTAATGATGAGGGTGAGTGTTGTTTAGCACAATGTCAAGGGAATTGGAATATTGAAGCATTAGGGCACGACACTTTTAATTTTGGAGATGATATGAACCATGCTCATGTTCAACCTAATGGGGAATATCATTACCATGGTATTCCTGAATTACTTATTGATTTTTTGGGAGATAATCAGGGTATGACCATCGTAGGGTGGGCATCAGATGGTTTTCCTATTTACGCAAGATATGGTTATTCAAATGCTGATGATTCTACTAGTCAAGTTAAAACGTTACAACCAAGCTATAGATTGAAAAGTCAACCTGACCCCAATCGACCAAGTACATTGACCGCTTTAGTTGGAGGTCCTGGTCAAGGAACAACTAATCCAAATATACCTATTCAAATGGGAGCATTCACACAAGATTATGAATATGTTGATGGCCTTGGAGATTTAGATCAATGTAATGGACGCTTTGGTGTAACTCCTGAATTTCCTGAAGGTATCTATTATTATGTAGTTACTGATGATTTTCCTTTCTTTACAAGATGTTTAAAGGGAGATGTTTAAAACCATTTTTAAAAATGTAATTATTGAATTCAGCATTTGATGGATAATAAGACCACGTATTTAATCGGAATTACAGGCGTAAGTATTCTTTCAATATCCTTTATTATAGGTGGATTTTTAATTGAAAACTATGACATATTTAATCAATACATTAGTGAATCGTACGCAATTGATACTAAATATGGGATATATTTAAGAATCTTTGGATATATTCCAAGCGGTATTTTAATAAGCATATTTTGCTTTTTTGGTGTAAATTATTTTCAGCCTGATACGATGGTGAAAATAGGATTTTATGGAATCGGAATCTTTTACGGATTTGGAACAGTAGTTACTGGAATATTTCCCTGCGACAGTGGTTGTAATAAAGAATTAATTGATCCTAGTTTCTCCCAAATCGCTCATAATTTTTCAGCTTTATTGATCTATCTATTAACTCCTTTATTTATAATATTAATCGGACTAGGATTAAAAAAATCAATCTATTTAAATTTCTCTATTCAATCCCTTTTAATAGCTGTAATTAGCTCTTTTTTTGTGTTTACCTTAGGGTCAAACTTATCATCTGAATATATAGGAATTTATCAAAGAACTATTGAGTTTCTCTTTGTCTTGTGGGTAGTTTTATGTGCTTTTGAAATTAAAAAAACGGCTACACTATAATAGTATAACCGTTTTATTGTTTTAATTTATTTATATAAAATTAATGACCCAGGTTTTAGAGTATAATCTCTGAATTTTCTCTGAAAAAGATCTCTTCCCAAGAGCAACGGATCATCATCTCTATTATTTATTGTAGCAACAACATTATTTACAACATAGTCTCCAATTTTAATATTTGATATTTTAACCCTTCTAAGTTTCTTTTTATTATTATTTGCATCAACCGAAATAATAGGCGGGTAATAGTCTGATTTATCAATTAATCCTTTTTCTATTAATTTTTTTTCCAAGCTTGGAGGTATATCAAATCCTTCTGCTCCAGTATCAAAAGTATAAGTTAATTTATTTCCATTAATGAAAATATTGATCAATTCATTTGATCCATAATCAGCGCTAGAAATTAAATTAATCTCTGTAAATTCATCAACTCCAACAATATCGTCTGATAAATATTCATTTGCTACAATAACTCCTTTATTATATTTGATTTTATATTCCTCTCCATCCTCATACAAAATACCTAAACCGTTTCTATATCTTGAATTATCAATATTTTTATATTGACCATCATAAATTAATTTTTCATTTTCATCAAAGGTCTTTCCTTCAATAAATTCTCCATTTAAAAATTTTCCTTCTAAGGATTTAATACCATTATTAAACATTACTCCTTTTCCGTGCAGGGTCCCATTAAGAAAATCGCCATCATAAATTATTTGTTTATCAACATACCATTTCCCCTGACTAAAATATCTGTAACCATCAGAGTAAGAATATTCTCCATCAAATATTAATTCTTCATTTTCATCATACGATTTACCTATAATTATTCTTCCATTTTCAAATTCACCTTTATATTCCAGTCTTTCTTTTTTTGAATATAAGTTCTCTCCTATTTCATTGTACTCAACAAGGTATACCTCACCAGAAATAAATTGGCCATTACTGAATTTTCCAACATATTTTCTAGTCTCAGTTTGTTTAATCCCCTTATCATTTTCACAATCTCCTTCTAGACATTGACCATATAAAACTATTGGAGAAAATAAAATAATTATAAATAAGCTTCTTATCATAAAATAAATTTATCTGCTTGTACTATATTTTGGACATCCAAAGCAGTTCGAACTATCTCCTCCTTGCCATGATACTGATAATTCATAAACTCCACCTTCTCGTCCTATATCTGACATATTAAAACTATATGAATATCCAAATTTAAAACCTTCCCAAGCAATTCCGGCAACTGCATTTATTGATGTTAGGAAATGACTGTTTGGATTAGACCTAATTGGATTTGTTGCTGCTAATAAACCAAAAGTAAACCAATCTTGAGCATATTGAAGTCCAAAATCTAATCTGTTATATTCTGCTTGTTTCATTCCATTAAATAATAAAAATAACGCATTATCAGAATTATATCTTAAGACTGGAAGCTCCAATGATCCATGAACTGACATAAACATATCTAATTCAGTATTCCCTTGATATAATAATGAAATATTAGGCTTATTTAAATGTTTAACAGTAATTCCAAACCAAGACCTATCATACATAAATAAAAGTGAAGAGCTATAATCAAAATACATGATATTATCTTGAAGAATAGCTGGATCAATAGTTGTTTCAGAAATTAAACCACTAAATACATTTATCTGATCTTCTAATAAAATATTTTGGAAACCAAAATCCTTAGCACCATAACCCACAGAAATACTTGGTCTAAAATAAAATTCATTAAATAACTGAACCTCATAAGCATAATTCAAATTAACCTGAGTTAAATTATATCTTGTATGTGTTTCCTTATGATTTAATACACTAATTCCTATGCCACTTCTTATTTCTTCAAACCAGTTGTCAGCATATGCAAATTGAGTGTTAATACTAAAGTTTAATGCAGGCCACTGTACCCTATGAATTACTCCAGCTTTTGTATTGTTATAAGCGCCAGTAAAACCAGTATTTACAGTTTCAGGTATAGTGAAAAACTGACTAAATATTGGGTCCTGAGAATAACTCAAATTAAAACTCAACACGCATAATATTATTACTAGTTTCTTCATATCTATCTAATTAAAGCTACTGGTCCATTAATTTCAATTTCTTCTCCAAATAAAGTAATTGCTCTTACAACTATAATATAATTTCCGTTTTCTGCTTGTTCTCCATTTATAGTTCCATCCCATCCATATATTTCATCTGTACTTGATTCTACATATAATAGAGAACCAAATGTATCATAAATACTTATTTCTATGAAATTCATACACTTATACCAAGGTCTAATTGTATCATTAAGACCATCTCCATTTGGAGTAAATGTATTAGGCAACACTAAACCATAACCATCTGTAACTTCTATAGTATCAGTATATTCATATGAACATCCATAAGGATATTCAACAGTAAGTGTTACAGTGAATATTCCTGTTTGATTATATGTATGCGTTGGATTTTCCTCACCTTCAAGTGGGACACTAGCATC
>SGZI01000044.1 GCA_004213965.1 Flavobacteriales bacterium | reverse complement strand
TATTTGCTCCACTTTTAACTGAAATGTAATTATAATATGCAAAACAAAGGATTGATAAAATTTTTGGCATGGCTATTTGGTTTAGTATGTGTATTCCAACTAGTTCTTACTTTTCAGTTTAATCAGGCTGAAAATAGAGCTGACGAATATACTATCAATCTTGTTGATGATTCAGAAGAAAATTTTGATACCAAAAGAAGAGATCTAAAGTTAAATTATTTAGATTCTATTTCAAATATTCCAGTTTTAAATATTCTTATAGCAGAATATACTTATGATGAGCTTAAGAAAAAATCTATGAAGTTAGGTTTGGATTTAAAAGGAGGAATAAATGCTATTTTACAGATTTCAGTTAATGATATACTTAAAACTTTATCCAATAATAGTAAAGATCCAGTATTTAATAAAGCATTGAGTGATGCAGGAGAAATGCAAAAAAATAGTCAAAACACATATTTAGAGGACTTTTTTATAGCATTTGATAATATTAAAGGTGATAGCAAACTTGCGTCTCCTGATATTTTTGCTAATAGAAATTTAAGTGAAGAAATTACTTTTAATATGTCTGACGAGGAAGTTAGACCAATCTTAGAGAAAAAAATAGATGAAAGCATTGAGTCTGCCCTTCAAGTTTTAAGAAAAAGAGTAGATCCTGATGGTCTTTTATCTCCTGTTATTCAAAGAATTGGAAATTCTGCTAGAATTTTATTTGAATTACCAGGAGCAAGAGATGTTGAGAGAATTAAAAAGTTATTACAAGGAACAGCACAATTAGAATTTTGGGACGCTTTTAAAGGAGAAGAGTTTATTAATTTTATAGTTCAAGCTAATGAAATTGTAAAAAATATTGAAGATTTATCTGATGAATCTTTAGTTGATTCTTCTGAAGATAATCAAGAAACTAGTGAAATAGAAGAGTTATTAGGCTCTGAAACACAAGTTGATTCTGTTGTTAACCCTATTTTAGATTTAGTTAGAGGTCAAGGTTATCCCGGAGGACCTGTAATTGCTTCATTTGACTCTAGAGGTAAAGAAAAAATTTCAAAATATTTATCAATGCCTGAAGTGAGAGCATTGCTTTCTACAGAGCAAAGATTTGTTAAGTTCTCATGGGGGATTACGGAGGTTGATGATGAGGGTAATGAATATTCAGAGCTATATGCTCTAAAGGGTAATAGAGAAAACAAGCCTTTATTAAATGGTTCAGTAATTACTGATGCCAGACAATCCTATTCAATTGATGGAGTTAGCCCTACTGTAAGTATGCAGATGAATAGTAAAGGAGCAAAGATATGGGAGAAAATGACTGGTGAAGCCTTTAATCAAGGGTCTCAAATTGCAATAGTTTTAGATGATATTGTCTATTCTGCTCCTGGAGTAACTAGTGGTCCAATTTCTGGAGGTAATTCTGAAATTTCAGGATCTTTTGATACAGCAGAGGCAATTGATTTAGCAAATGTTCTTAGAGCAGGAAAATTACCTGCATCTGCAGATATCATTCAGGCTGATGAAGTAGGTCCATCTCTTGGACAAGAAGCTATTGATAGTGGAATTATATCTTTTATTATAGCTCTTATTTTAGTATTAGTATGGATGATATTTTATTATGGTAAAGCAGGGATTTATTCAAATTTAGCTTTAGTTTTTAATGTCATCTTAATTTTTGGTGTTCTTGCAGGATCAGATGCTGTTCTTACTTTACCTGGAATAGCGGGTATTGTACTTACTATTGGTATTGCAGTTGATGCAAATGTGCTGATTTACGAAAGAGTTAGAGAGGAGCTATATAGTGGAAAGAAATTAAAAGCTGCAATTGTTGATGGTTATCAGAATGCATTGTCTTCTATTTTAGATGCAAATATTACTACTGGATTGACTGCATTAATTTTAAAAGTATTTGGTACAGGACCAATTGAAGGTTTTGCTACAACCCTTTTAATAGGTATAATAACATCACTTTTTACAGCAATATTTATTTCTAGATTGTTAATTAATTGGGATACTAATAGAGGATCTCAGTTTAATTTTTCAACTTATTTAACAAATGGCCTATTTAGAAATATGTCTATTGATTTCCTTAAGTATAGAAAAATGGCATATGTATTGTCTTTTGTAATAATTTCTTCAGGATTATTCTCACTATTTACTTCTGGTTTAGATCAAGGAATTGATTTTGTTGGAGGAAGAACCTATACAGTTAGATTTGACAGAGATATGAATACTGAAGAGGTTAAAAGCTCAACTGACAAGATGTTTGGAAGTTCTGAAATTAAAACAATTGGATCTCCAAACCAGCTTAAAATTTCTACAAAATACAAAGTAGATGAGAATTCTGCAGAGGCAGATGAAGATGTTCAAAGAAAATTATATGAGTCTCTTGTAACATTCTTGCCAGAAAATTATACATATGACCAATTTTTAAATGCAGAAAACAATGTTGGAAAAATGATGTCTGCAAAAGTTAGCCCTACTATAGCTGATGATATAAAGCAGAATTCATTTTGGGCTATTCTTGGATCATTGGTAGTTGTATTTTTATATATACTGTTTAGATTTAGAAAATGGCAATTTTCATTAGGAGCTGTAGCTGCAGTTTTTCATGATGTATTAATTGTTTTAGGAATCTTCTCATTAACCTATAAATTCATGCCATTTAGTATGGAAATTGATCAAGCATTTATTGCTGCAATTTTGACTGTGATTGGATATTCTCTTAATGATACAGTAGTTGTGTTTGACAGGATTAGAGAATTCATTAATAAGCATTCTACTTGGGAATTTAAGAAAACAGTAAATTCTGCACTTAATAGTACATTAAGTAGGACACTAAATACATCATTTACAACACTAGTGGTACTACTTTCTATGTTTACATTCGGAGCAGATTCTCTTAGAGGATTATTATTTGCATTAATTGTTGGAGTTGTAGTTGGGACTTATTCTTCGGTATTTGTGGCTACTCCTATAATGCATGATACTACAAAAAAAGATTAAATACTTACTCTTAAGTACTTTCTATCTACATAAAATGTTCCTAAAGGAACCAATGATGCTATTAGAATTATAAATAACTCTTTAATATTCCATTTTAATTTTATATTCACTATAAATGAAAATATTATATATATCATAAATAAAATGCCATGCGGCATTCCTAGCAGCTTAACATAGGTTGGGTCATGAAAAATATACTTTATTGGGACAGCAATAAATAACAATAAGATATAAGAAACTCCTTCAAAAAATGCAATTACTCTAAATAGCTTTAGCATTATATTAAATAGTTATTTTCTATACATAAGATAAATTCCTAAAATAATAAAAGGAACACTCAGTACTTGACCTGTATTCATTCCTAAAATCCAATCTTCCCTACCTTCAACTTGAGCAACTTTAAAAAATTCAATCACAAACCTTAAACTCCATAATAGAACAAAGAATAAGCCTAGCATATACCCAGAAATGGCTGCTTTATTTGTCTTCCAATAAATAAAATACATCACTATAAAAATGGCTATATATCCAAAGGCTTCATATAATTGAGCTGGATGTCTAGCAAAGTCTTCACCTAGTTGTTTAAAAACAACCCCAAAAGCACTATCGGTTGGTGTTCCAACTATTTCAGAATTGAAAAAGTTCCCAATTCTAATAAATGCTCCGCCAATGGCTACAGGCACCACTATTCTGTCAAGAATCCATAAGACAGATTTCTTTAATATCCTATTATTATATAAATACATTGCTGTTATTATTCCAATGGCAGCTCCATGACTAGCAAGACCTCTAAAACCTGTAAACTCAAAAGTTGGATTAAATCTAAAGGGGAGAAAAACACTAAAAAAATCTTGCTCGAAAAGTTCAAACTGATAAAAAATTACATGACCTAATCTAGCTCCAATCATAGTTCCTACGATAGTATAGACAAATAATGAATCTAATTTTTCTTCAGAAAGATTTTCTTTCATATAGATCCTTTTCATTATGTACCATCCTAGGATAAATGCAAGCATCCACATTAAACTATAGTAGTGAATAGTAAATTTTCCAAAAAGATCTATTCCTGCTGAACTTGGATCCCATGTAGTTTGTAAAGCAATCATTAGTTTTATTTTATATCAAATGTTTTTTATCACTAGTCTATTTTAAAACATCATGAAGATAATTACATTTTTAAATTTTCTATGTTAATGAAAACAGAAAATTATGTTAAAATTTATTATAATTAAGGAACTGGATCATATCCTGATCTGCCCCATGGATGACAACTTAAAATTCTTTTAGACATAAGAAAAATTCCATAAAATATGCCATGCTTTTTTAAAGCTTCAATTGAATATTGAGAACAAGTAGGTTGAAATCGACATGTTGCTGGTGTAAAAGGTGAAATTAATTTTTGATAAAGTTTAATTATAAATATCACAGGATATGCTAAAAATTTCATCATTTATAATTTTAATTAATTGTAAAATCAGTTTTACCATTATTATCATTTAAAATTATACCTGCATTTTTTAGATCATCCCTAATCTTGTCACTTAATTCAAAATCTTTATCATTTCTGGCCTTATCTCTTAATTCAATTAAAATTTCAACTACCGATTTAATCTTATCATCACTTGTATTTGATTTAATTTTATCTAAACCTAACACATCAAATACAAACTCATTTAATTTAGTCTTTACCTGTTTTAGATCATTTTTGTTAATCTCTGCTTTTTCAGCTTTAACAAGATTTATAAATTTGACTACATCAAAAATTTTAGCAATTAATATAGGAGTATTAAAGTCATCATTCATTGCATCATAGCAGTTGTTTACCCAACCTTTAACATCAAAATCTGTTTTACTTGACGTGTCTAAATTTTCTAAATTTTCAACAGCATCCATTAACTTATGATATCCTTTTTCTGAGGCTAATAGTGCATCATTACTTAAATCAAGAATACTTCTATAATGAGCTTGCATCATAAAAAATCTTATTACACTTGGAGAAAATTCTTTAGAAAGCATCTTATTGTCACCTGAAATAATTTCATTTGGTAAAATGCTATTACCAGTTGATTTAGACATTTTACTTCCATTAAGAGTTAGCATATTAGCATGCATCCAATAATTTGCTGGGCTTGTATTGAAACAAGCATTTGCTTGAGCAATTTCACATTCATGATGAGGAAACTTTAAATCCATTCCGCCTCCATGAATATCAAATTGTTCTCCTAAATATTTACTACTCATAGCAGTACATTCAAGATGCCATCCTGGAAATCCTAAACTCCATGGAGATTGCCACTTCATTATATGCTGAGGTTCCGCTTTTTTCCAAAGAGCAAAATCTTGTGGATTTTTTTTATCAGATTGACCATCTAATTTACGTGTATTATGAATAAGGTCTTCTACATTTCTTCTACTTAGAATTCCGTATTCATTTGATTTATTATATTCCATAACATCAAAGTATACTGAGCCATTTTTTTCATAAGCAAGTTTTTTGTCCATCATGTTTTTAATCAATTCGATTTGCTCTATGAGATGGCCTTGAGCTGTAGGCTCAATACTGGGAGGAATTAAATTGAATTTTTTTAAGGTATCATGAAAGTCATTTGTATATTTTTGAACCACTTCCATTGGAGCAATTTTCTCAACCCTGGCTTTTTCGCTAATTCTATCCTCTGTGCTATCTTCAACCATATGCCCCACATCAGTTATATTTCTCACATATCTTATTTTCATTCCTATATGATTTAGATATCTATAGATTGTGTCAAATGATATGAAAGTTCTTAGATTTCCAAGATGGACATTGCTATAAACTGTAGGACCACAGACATACATTCCTACATAGCCTTTAGTAATAGTTTTAAAGGGCTCTTTTTTCCCAGTTAAAGAATTGTAGATTTTTATACTATTACTTTTATCAGAAGGCATTTAATAAAATTACATTTTATAGACCATTAAATGAAGTTTCCAGTTGAATATATTTCAGGAATTCATCCTTAGTTGTTTTATCGTATTTAAATTTTCCACCAAATTCAGATGTAACTGTGCTAGAGTCTATATCTTTTATTCCTCTTGAATTAACACATAGATGCTTAGCATCAATAACACAAGCAATATCTTTTGTTTTTAAAACTTTCTGAAGTTCACCAACTATTTGCTTAGTTAGTCTTTCTTGCACCTGTGGTCTTTTCGAATAATATTCAACTATTCTATTAATTTTAGACAATCCAATCACAGTCCCATTGGAAATGTAGGCAACATGAGCCTTACCAACAATTGGGAGTAAGTGGTGTTCACAGGTTGAGTATAGATTAATGTTTTTCTCCACTAACATCTCACCATAATTATATTTGTTCTCAAATGTGGAAGATTTTGGTTTTAAATCTGGTTTTAGACCAGAAAAAATTTCTTTCACAAACATTTTTGCTACTCTTGTTGGTGTTCCCATTAGGCTATCATCATTTAAATCTAGCCCAAGAGTATGCATAATATCTCTTATATTCTTTTTTATAATTGAAATCTTCTCTTCATCAGATTTTTCAAATGCATCTTTCCTAAGAGGTGTGATATCTGAGGTCTGTACATGGTCTTCGCCAAGGTCGTCATTATTTGAAATAAATTTTTCTAGTTTCATTATCTATTAATTAACATGATTTTAATCTGTACAAATATAATGAAATATCATTCCTATTGCCATATTCAATATAATAATATCTAACTTATTCATATTGAGTAATTTTGTCCTTATTTGAAAAAAATAAATTAAATTAGCCTCTTTCTAACTACACATATTTTAATGAGAAAAATTATATATATATTTTCAATACTTATTTTTACAAATATTGGAGCTATAATTGCTCAAAATGATGTTAAGAAATATGATAAGTGGGTTACTTACTATCCATCAAATGTGGATTTGCCATTTTCTAAGTCGGAACTTAATAAATTAGAAGAAGTATATGATCAAAACTTAAAAGATCAAATTTTAGATAGACCTATTAGAATAAAAGACATAAAAGATATTCTTAGAAATAGAGTTTATATATATCAAGAAAATATTAAAGATCTGTCTGATATAGGATTGTTATCTGAAGTTGCACTTTTTGAGATATATAATAAAAAAATTATAAGACCAGTGTTTGATATAAATAATTTCAATCCACTTCTATATAATTTTAATTTCTTTTCAAAGTTAAAGCAAACTTATAGGGTAGATAATACGAACTATCTTATTGTAATTAAACCCAGAGAATTACAATGAGAGATTTTAAGCTAAATATTATATGGATTTTTTTATTGCTACCTTTTTTAGGTTATTCTCAAGATATACTGATTAGCGATGAAGGTACAGTGACAACCTGCTCAGGAAATTTTTATGATTCTGGAGGAAGTGGAGGAAATTATACAAGCAATGAAAATTATACAATAACCATTTGCCCTGAAAATTCAGGACAAATGGTCCAGTTAGACTTTTCTTGGTTTAGCACTCAGACTAATGCAGATATTTTAACAATTTATAATGGAGATGATGATTCAGCACCCGCAACAACTTACTCAGGAAATAATAGCAATTCTCCAGGATTTATTGCAGCTGATAATTCAACAGGCTGTCTTACAATTAATTTCATAAGTGATGCTGCTGCATCAACTAGTGGTTGGGAGGCTGAAATAAGCTGTTATGAGCCTTGTCAAGAAATCACGGGGTCAATTGATAGCACTTTACCTGCTCCTGACACTGATGGTAACATATTGGTGTGTCCAGGGGGTCAAGTTGATTTTTCAGGCTCTGGTACTTTCTCAAATTCTGGTGCTGATACTACTTATACTTGGGATTTTGGAGATGGAGCATCTGCAACAGGTCAAAATGTAAGTCATGTCTTTGAAGAATCTGGGATTTATTCAGTTGGATTAACAATTACTGATACTAATCCACTTGGATGTTCGTCAGAACAAGTTGGTCAAATTGTTCTTGTTGCCCCTTCAATTGATTTTACTGGAACAGAAGCTGCAAAACCAGATTTATGCTTTGGAGATTCAACAAGCATTTTAGGTGTAGCAGAAACAACTCAGTTAGAAGATTGTGCTCCAGAAATTTTTGAACAAACTTGGCTACAGGATACACAGAGTACAGGTTCAGGTGTTTCTTATGAATCTACAATTAATGTAGAATGTTATGCTGACAATCTTGCTTTAACAGATATTTCACAGCTCATACAAATATGTGTTGTTATAGAACATTCTTTTTTAGGAGATTTAGATATGTTTTTAACTTCACCTACTGGTCAAACAGTTTATTTTGCGCAATACGGAGATGGTAATGATCTAGGATATTATTTAGGTCAACCTATTGATAATGATTCTACTGGAAATCCTGGAGTGGGGTGGAATTATTGTTTTGCTCCTACTTCAACACAAGATATTTCAACTTCAGGTGGTGCAAATAATACTGTTCCAGCAGGAACATATGGTGCTTCAGGAACTTCTTCTTTTGCTAATTTAATTGGATCTCCATTAAACGGTGATTGGACATTTACAGTTGTTGATTCATGGGCAATTGATGATGGAACACTATTCTCATGGAATCTTGATTTTGATCCATCACTATCGGCCCCTCCATCTCAAATAGTTTCTCAAGAATGGAATGATGATACTTCAATTACTGAAGTTGATGGAAACAATATTGTAGTGACGCCTACCGAAGCAGGAGAGCACTGTTATACCTATGTAGTTTTAGATGACTTTGGATGTGAGTATAGTGAGACAGTTTGTATTAATGTAGCAGAAGAAATAATTACTGAATCTCCGGAAAATTTAAATATTTGTGATGAAGCAACTAATTCATTTATTTTTGACTTTACTTCTAATCAAGATTTAATATTATCTATAGCACCTGACCCTAGTCAATTAAGCCTAGTTTTTTATGAATCTAACGAGGATGCTGAGAGCGAATCTAATCCTATTAGCAATATTGAAAGTTTTGATGGTGTTGATGACCAGATGATATATTCTAGGGTTGATTACGCCGACACAAATTGTTATGAGATATCATCTTTTATGCTAAATGTTATTCCATACCCTGAAATTAACGAGATTGATGATCAAACACTATGTGATGTTGTAGGGAATGGTGAAGTTGAGTTTGATTTAACTTCACTTACACAAGATATATTAGGAGATCTAGACATAGCTGATTATACTACTACATATTATTTATCTGAATCCGATGCTGAAACCTCATCAAATGAATTAAATAATATTTATAATATAACCGATGGATTATCTGTTTATACTAGAGTAGATGCTTTAGATACAGGTTGTAGTATTTATACTACGGAACCAATAATTACCTTTACAGTTCTTCCTGGTGACGATTCTTCATTTACATTAACGGCTACATGTGATGGTACTACGGCAGAGATTACTGGAGTTGCTG
>SGZI01000043.1 GCA_004213965.1 Flavobacteriales bacterium | reverse complement strand
ATGTCTGTTTATGACGGTTCTGTTGTAAGACTTCAAGAAGTATCATTATCATGGTCAGTTCCACAAAAGATGTTAGATAACACACCATTTGGTGCATTATCATTAACAGCTACTGGATTTAACCTATGGCATGATGCTTATAATGTTCCAGATGCTACTAATTACGATCCTAATGTTGCAGGTACCGGTGTCGGTAATGCAAGAGGTTGGGACTTCCTTAATGGACCTAGTTCAAAAAGGTGGGGTATTAGTCTTAAAGCATCATTTTAATAACGTAAAATCAATCAATTATGAAAAGAATATTTAAATATTTAATGATGATGGTGTTAGCTTCGGCTACGATGTTCTACTCATGTGAAACCATGGAATTAGAAGATCTAGCGAGTCCTAACTCACTATCTCCAGATCTAGCGGATGCTGATCTGTTATTAAACAACATCCAAATATCTTTCCTAAGTGCTATGCAGGATATGCAATATAACGGTGCAGCATTAGGTAGAATAAGTTATATGGGTGGTAGAGTATACTACAATAACTTTGGTAGTGGAACTATAAGCAGTGCTTGGTATCAATTATATGCTAGCATTATGCCTGATATTGCCGCTATTGAAGGATTAAACGGTGAAGACAATTTATTGGCTTTCCACCTAGGTATATCAAAAGCAATGGCTGCTCACATTATGATGGGTCTTGTTGATTCTGTGGGAGATATTCCATGGTCTGAAGCAAACAACCCTGGTGAGTATCCTAGCCCAAGCGTTTCTGATGATGCAGAAGTTTATGCTGCTGCAGAAGCAATGCTTAATGAAGCTCAAGGTTTTCTTGATGCATCAGGTGGTGGAAATGACATGTTTTTTGGAGGATCAACTTCTTCATGGACAAAATATGTTAACACTTTAAAAATGCGTTCAGCACTTACACAAGGTAATTATGCTGCTGCATTAGCTCAGACAAATGTTATTGAGACTGCTGCTGATGATATGCAATTTAATTATGGTACGCAAGAATTGCAACCAGATACACGTCACCCTTGGTATCAAAGTGACTATACTACTTCTGGTGCTAATATTTATCAATCATCTTGGTTAATGGACCTTATGGACGGTGAAACTTCTGATTGGGTAGGTATGAGTCTTAATGATCACTTAGCTGGAAATCATCCAGTTAATGACCCTAGAAGAAGATACTACTTTTACAGACAGACCTATAATACTCCTGGAAATCAGACAATGTTAAACATTTCTGGTGGAATATGGAATTGGCCTGGTGCATGGGGATCAACTTCAGATAATGGTGAGACACTTCAGTGTTCATTACAAGATCAACCATTCCATTTAGAATTTACTCCTGATGGAGATAATGCTTATGGTGATGGAAGATGGTGTTCAAACTTCATGGGATATTGGGGTAGACATCACGGTAATGATGAAGGAACTCCTCCTGATGGATTTACAAGAACTGCTACAGGTGTTTATCCTTCTGCTGGTAGTTTTGACAATATGCCTGATGTTGGTGATTATGCTACATCTCTTTCAGCTACATTTGCTCCTGGTCAAGTTTGGCAAGGAAATGGTGGTGGTGGACAAGGTATTTGGCCAGTATACTTATCATCGTATGTTAAGTTTATGAAAGCTGAAGCTGCTTTAGCTTCAGGTGATGCTGCAATGGCTGCAACATACATGACTGCTGGAATGAACGAATCAATTACGAAAGTAATGTCAATGGGATCTGTTGATCCTGAGGCTGATTCAAGTATGTTCCCTACTTCTAGTATGGTATCTGCTTTTGTTGCTGATGTAATGGCTAAATTCAACGCTGCTCCTACAACATCTGCTTTAGATGGATTAGGATGGCCTGTTGAAAAAGACAAAATGGATATACTAGGTGAGCAATATTTTGTTGCTATGTATGGAGGTGCAAATGATGCATGGAACTTCATAAGAAGAACTGGACACCCGAGAACGTTGTCTAGAGGACTTATGGATAACAATGAATCAGGACCATTCCCAAGAACTGGTACTTATCCATCTAGTGAAATAAGTGCTAATCCTAATATCTTACAGAGACAAGATAATTTAACGACTGTCTTTTGGGATACGGGAGTAACTAATCCTTCTAATTAAAAAAATGAAAACTATGAGAAATATATTTAAATTTTTATTCGCTTCTCTTTTAGTAGTTTCTTGTGTAGATAGTGAAAACACTATTGACACAGTTCTAGACTACGAGACTGGAGCAATACTAAGAACAATATCAGTAAATAACGCTGTATTGAATTCTAGTGACCCTATGAGCACATTTAGTGTGACTGTAGAGGAACAGGATGAGGCAGATGGTGCCTTATTTGCTCAGGTTAACGTTTATGCACAAATGAAAGATCTTAGTCCCGATAACGGTGATTCAAGTACTGATTTTATGTATGTAATGTCAATGCCTGCAAGTTCGTTTACTACAGGACCTGTAGGACTTCCTAGAGGAACAGTAGAAGTTGCCTTTGGTGACGCTGCTGCTGCTATGGGCTTACAAGCAAATGGAACAGATTATATTCCTGGTGATGTGTTTGTAATTGGATTAGAAGTAGAATTAACTGATGGAAGATTATATGATTGGACATCAGCTGCTGGTATTATTACTGGTGGATTCTTTGCTTCACCATTCAAATACAATGCATTATTAACTTGTTCACCAGAACCAGGTGGTTATGTTGTAGATATGCAAGATAGCTACGGTGATGGATGGCAAGGTAGTGGTATTGAAGTTGATGTAGATGGTGTTATTCAACATGCATCTCTTTGTAACGAATGGGGCGCTGCAGTTCCTGGATGTCTAGGTTCATACCCAGGCAATACAAGTGGAAGTGTTACTATTAACATTCCTGTTGGAACAGAATCAGCAACATGGAGTTATGGTGGAGATTCTTATGCAAGTGAGGTATCATTCCAAATATATGCACCAGACGGATCACTGATTCTTTCAGTTGGTCAAGGTGAAGGTGCTGCTGGACTATTACCAGTTGCAGTTTGTGCTCTGTAAGTATAGAGTAACTGATTAAATAAAAAAAAGAGCTTTATTTCTAATAAGGCTCTTTTTTTTATCTTTATCTCCCAATAATATCAGATAATGAGAACTAAAAACGGGATACTATTTATTCTAATCATACTTCTTTATACCTGTGAATCCAATACAGGTAGTACAGATAATACATCTGAAAAATATAATAACTACGAGAAAGTTCCCAGTTCTTCTAGTGGAATCAGTTTTATCAATAGAATTGAACATGATTTATCTTCAAAATCAAATTTATTCGATTATGACTACTTTTATAATGGCTCCGGGGTTGGTATAGCAGATTTTAACAATGATGGCTTAAAAGACGTCTTTTTGTGCGCAAATCAAGCTAATAATAGGATTTATTTAAACAAAGGTGAGCTGACTTTTGAAGATATCACCCAAAAAGCCAATATTAATGCGCATAATAAGGGGTGGTCTAGTGGTGTTACTTTCGCTGATATAAACCAAGATGGCTGGATAGATATTTATATATCTCAAGGAGGACCATATAATAAAGAAAAAAGAAAAAATTTACTTCTAATAAATCAGGGAGATCTAACTTTTAAGGAAAAAGCTGAAGAATATGGACTAGCTGATACTGGTATAAGTACTCAATCAGCATTCTTTGACTATGATAAAGATGGAGATCTAGATTGTATTGTGATGAATGAAAATGATTATTATGGGCTTGATCCTGAAAGATTTTACAAATTATTTCAAAATAAAGAACTGTTAAAAGAAAATTCTTCCCATCTATATGAACAAATAGATGGAAAATTTATAGATGTTACTGAGAAAGCAGGACTATTAAAGCCAAGTTTTGGTCTTGGCCTTTGTGTAAGTGACTTAAATAATGATAACTGGTTAGACATATACATAGCCAATGATTATTACGTTCCAGATGGAATGTATATTAATAATGGTAATGGAACATTTACAGATATGATTAAAACTGCCACAAAACAAATATCATTCTATGGTATGGGTGTAGATATTGCTGATGTAAATAATGATAATCTAAAAGATATTTATGTTCTTGATATGGCTTCCAGTGATCACGTTAGGTCAAAAACACTAATGGCTTCAATGAGTACGTCTAACTTTGAGCTAATAACTAATAAGTTAGATTTACACTATCAATACATGTTTAATTCTCTTCAACTTAATCTAGGTAATAATAATTATCATAATATCGCACAGCATTCTAAACTAGCTAAAACTGATTGGAGCTGGGCTGGACTTATATTTGATCATGATAATGATGGCAATGAGGATATTTTAGTTACCAATGGATATAGAAGGTATGGTTCTGATAATGATTCAAGAATTAAAATAAATCAGACAAAAAGATTATATAATGGAAAAGTACCACTTGAAATTAAAGAACAATTATACCAGGAGCTTCCTTCAGAAAAATTACCAAATATTCTTTATAAGAACTCTGGGAACTTAAATTTTAAAAATATATCTCAATACTCAGATCTTAATGAGCCTACCTTCTCTAATGGAGCAGTATATTCTGATCTAGATAATGATGGAGATCAAGATCTGATAATTAATAATATTGATCAGGAGGCTTTTATCTATAAAAATACATCTGTAGAGAAAAATTTAGGAAACTATATAAAAATAATTCCTAAAGGAAATTTATCAGAAAATTTTGCTAAAATAACTATAAAATACAATGATATTGTAAAAACAAAAGAATCCAAAAGAGTTAGAGGGTACCTCTCAGCAGTAGATAATGACGTACATTTTGGTGTTGGAAATAACAAAAACATAGATTCAATTATAGTTGAATGGGCTTCTGGTAAAAAAGAAGAACTCTCTAATGTAGGAGTAAACCAAACAATTAATGTGTTTGAAAAAAATGCATCTAAAGAAGTCTATACAGCTAAACAAACCAATTACTGGTTTAAGAAAACTAATTTAACAGGGATAAACTACAAGAATATAGAAAATAATTTCGACGATTTTAAAAAAGAAATACTACTGCCCTATAAACAATCTACGTTAGGACCATCAATTTCATCAGGTGATGTAAATAACGATAATTTGGATGATATTTTCATTGGAGGATCATCTGGGCAGCCAGGGCAATTATTTATTCAGAGAAATAACAGGTTTGAAAATAAAGTTATTAGCTCCTTTGTTGAAGACAGAAAATATGAAGACATGGAATCTGTTTTTATTGATATAGATAATGATAATGATCTAGATTTATATGTAGTAAGTGGAGGAAATGAATTTAATAACAGATCTAATTTACTTCAAGATAGAATTTATACAAATGATGGAAATGGCAACTTCACTAAAGATAAACAGTCTGAGCTATCAGATTACACTATTAGCGGAAAGTCAGTTTCTAAAATTGATTTTGATAAAGATGGAGATATTGATTTAATTGTGGGTAATAGAATAATAACTCAAAAATATCCATTGCATGAGCCATCTATAATATATGAGAATGTTAATGGAATATTCAAAAATGTAACCTATAAAACTGCTCCGGAATTTGAGGATTTTGGAATAGTAAATAAAGTTATTACAACAGATATAAATAACGATGGATGGGAAGATTTTATATGTGTCGGTGAATGGACTAATATTGGTGTCTTTATAAATAATAAGGGGAAATTTAAAAATATTTCAATAGAAAATGGGCTAGATAAAATCTATGGATGGTGGTATAACATACAAGAAACAGATGTAAATAATGATGGGTACAAAGACTATATAGTTGGAAATATTGGTACAAACTCAAAATATAAAACAAATCAATCAAAACCTTTAAAAGTATTTGCAGATGATTTTGATGAAAATGGGACACATGATTTAGTATTAAGTTATGAGTACAAAAATGAATATGTACCGCTGAGAGGTAAAGAGTGCTCCACTCAACAGATGCCATTTATAGGTGAGAAAATACCAACATTTGATGAATTTGCAACAGCAAGTATTGAAGATATATATGGAGAAGTAGTAACAACCTCATATCAGAAAAAAGTAACTGAATTCTCTTCAGTTGTACTGGTAAATAATGGAGATATGACATTCGAGGTAAATAAGCTTCCAGAACTTGCACAAACAATACCTATTCTATCAAGTGAAGTATATGATATTAACAAAGATGGGTATGAAGATATAATTGTCGGAGGAAACATATATAATACTGAAGTTGAAACGCCAAGACTAGACAATCAATTTGCAGTTGTACTAATCTCAAATAAAACAGACAATTATAAAGCAATAGGGCCAGAAAATACAGGGTTATATACAAATGGTAATACAAAATCTATTAAAATAGTAGGTGATAATAATCCATTGCTAATCATAGCAAATAATAATGGCAATTCAGAGACATTTATAATAAATGATAATAAATAATAACTCTACACTTATTAATTATATTAATTTATAAGTATAGAGAATAAAAGATATATATTAATAAAATAGATGGAAAAAACATTAGATATTTACGGAATTAGAACAGTGATTGAGGCAATAAAAGCAGGCGACAAAACAATAGATAAAATTTTTATTCAAATTGGACTCAAAGGAGGCTTAATTAATGAGCTAGAAGCACTAATAAGACAAAATAAACTAAAGTCTTCTTATGTACCATCACAAAAACTAAACAAGCTTTCAAAAAAGAATCACCAAGGGGTAATTGCAAGAATTTCGCCAATTAAGTTTTATGAACTTGATGAAATTATGGAAAAAATAGAAGGAAAAAAGGATGCCCTAATACTAATTCTTGATCAAATTAGTGATGTAAGAAATTTTGGAGCAATAATAAGAACAGCTGAAGTTTCAGGTGTAGATGCAATTATAATTCAAAATCAATCATCTGCTCCAATTAATGCAGATACGGTAAAAACAAGCGCAGGCGCTGTATTTAATGTTCCAATATGCAAAGTAAGCCACATAAAAGATGCTATTTACCATCTAAAGTCTTCTGAAATAATGGTTGTTGCTGCTAATGAGAGGTCTGATAAGACTATATATGATGTAAAATTAAAAAAATCTATTGCACTGATTATGGGATCAGAAGAAAGAGGCATCGCCTCATCTATACTTAAATTATCAGATGAGCAGGTTAAACTTCCTATGTTTGGAAAAATTGAATCATTGAATGTCTCTGTTGCCTGTGGTATTTTGCTGTACGAAGTTGTAAGACAGAGAATATAAGCCAGCAATCATATATAGGATTTTAGCTCAGACAAGCAATTAACTGATATAATGTCTTTTTCTGGAGTAATATTATGATAATTAAATAAAATTGCCTTTAACCCTGCATTAATCGCTCCTAATACATCAGCCTGATAACTATCTCCTATCATAAGAGAACTACTGCTTGTTGTAGCTGCCTTTTTTAAGGCATGATTAAAAATTATTGGATTTGGCTTCTTATACCCTACCTCTTCAGAAATTGTAATTGTATTAAAATATTTAATGATTTTTGATTTCTCTAACTTCTTCTTCTGAACTTCTTTAAAACCATTAGTAATAATATGCATTTGATATCTATTACTTAAATATTCTAAGAGATCAATTGTTCCAGGAATCATATGGTTGAAACTAGATAGGTAATCTATATAGTCGATAGAAAGCTTGTTAATCATATTATCATCAACCTTTATGCTAAGCTTATTGAATGTGTCCGACAAACGATAAAACCTTAATTTTTCTTTTGAAATTTTATTCTCCCTATAAAGACTCCAATAATTATTATTTATAGGATGATATGCGTTAAGAAAATTCTCAATACTAATATTTAATTTATTGAGCTGAAAGATCTTTATAAAAGTTAAATTAGAATTTTTGTCAAAATCCCAAAGAGTATGATCTAAATCAAAAAATATATCTGATATTTTACTTACATCCATATAATCTTATTTAATACGTTCCTTTATGAATTCAAAGTCAATACCTTCAAATTTTCCTGAACTCATCAACAATAAAGCTAAATTATAAAATTTCATTGATGACAAATAAGCAACTAAATCACCTGAATTACTTATAACTTTTAAATTCTTATGCTTAAAAGCTGCAGAAATTTCATCGTCAACAAGAGAGTCCATTTTTTTTAATTTAAGTGCCTTTTTTGAATAAAAAATTATAGCTTCATCTGCAGAATCCAGTGAATTTTCATATTGTTTAATAAAATCAATGTTTAAACTGCTATATGTATGCAATTCAAAGCATGCTATAATTTTCTTATCAGAATTTTGACTTTTTACAGCAGATGTAGTTGCTTGAACCTTACTTGGTGAGTGTGCAAAATCTTTATATGCGACTGAATTAGAATTTTTACATATTAATTCTAATCTATTACTTGCTCCATCAAATGATTTTATTGCATTATAGAAATTCTCTTCAGAAACTCCCATTTGTTCACAAATAAACTTAGCTCCCATTAAATTGCTAAGATTATGTTCTCCAAAAATCATTAAAGGAATTTTTTTATCATCTAAATGAAGATATGTAACATTATTTTTTACTGAATAATCTGGAATGCTATATGGAATGACTGAAATTTGGTTAGTAGATTCATTTACCATACTGGCTAAATCAATATCATCTGTGTTATAAACCAATGTACCGTTGTCATTAATTGAATCGATAAAAATCCTAAACTGATCTAAGTAAACATCATAAGTTGGAAAAACATTGATATGATCCCACGCAATACCACTTATTAAAGCTAAGTCAGGTTTATACAGATGAAATTTTGGTCTTAAATCTAAAGGAGAGGTTAGATATTCATCTCCTTCTAATACAATAAATTTATTCTCTTCAGTTATTTTAACCATTACTTCAAAGCCTTTTAATTGAGCTCCAACCATATAATCCACATCGATATTATTAAAATTCATGACATGAAGAATCATAGATGTTATAGTAGTTTTACCATGACTCCCTCCAATTACTACTCTAAACTTTTCAGTTGACTGATTGTATATAAACTCAGGATATGAAAATATTTTAATTCCTAATTCCTTGGCTTTTAACAACTCAGGGTTATCAGATTTAGCATGCATTCCAAGAATAACAGCATCTAGATCTTTTGAAATATTTTTTGTGTTCCATCCAAATTTTTCAGGCAATAAACCATGCTTGTCTAATCTTGATTTTGAAGGATCATTAATTACATCATCACTTCCTGATACATCGTAGTTTTTGTTTTTTAATGCTATAGCCAAGTTATGCATAGCAGCACCACCTATTGCTATAAAATGAACTCTCATTTATCAAGATTTTTTTTTAACATTATCATTTCTCTGTACACACTTTGATTGTCAATTTGATTAGAATTATAATAAGAAATTGCATTATCTAGCTGCACTTTTGCATTAGAAAAATCATTATTGTAATAAT